>DAOVNC010000049.1 GCA_030630445.1 Kiritimatiellales bacterium
AGTGCTGGGTTTCGAGACAGAATCCCTCCTGCTTGTTGTAGACCGCGCCGCCTTTCCCTTTAATGTTTTCAAGAAAGTTTCCAGTGTAGAACTGCACGCCGGGCTCGGTCGTCCAGCATTCGAGCGTCCGGCCGCTTTCGGGTTCGACGACCTTGGCGGCAAGGGTCAATTCGCCGGGAGCTGTCTGGTTGATGCAGTAGTTGTGGTCGTAGCCCAAACCTTGTACGGCAGCGATGTTTTGGCCGATGGGCATCGGGACGAGCAAATCCATCTTGGTTCCGGCAACGGGACGCAGCTCGCCGGACGGCGTGGCGTCGTCGTCGACCACCGTGTAGCGGTCGGCATTGATCTGCACAACGTGACCATGAACCGACCCGCCGCCCGCGAGGTTGAAGTAGCTGTGGTTGGTCAGGTTGATCACGGTTTTTTGGTCCGTCGTCGCTGCATATTCAATCTTGAGCCCACCCGCATCATTCAGGCTATAGGTGGTTTCGATCTTCAGCGTTCCCGGATAGCCCTCGTCTCCGTCCGGGCTGGCAAGCGACATCTTGACCGACTCTCCGATGATCTCGGCCTCCCATATTTTCTTGTCGAATCCGACCAATCCGCCATGCAAAGCGTTCGGGCCATTGTTGATGGCGAGGGAATATTCGACGTCGGCGAGGGAGAAGCGGCCTTCGGCGATACGGTTGGCATAGCGGCCGCAGCAGGCTCCAAAATAGGGGTTGTCCGCACTCTGGTAGCCCGCCATGTCGTCGAAAGCCAGCACCACATCAGCCAGGTTTCCATCACGGTCGGGGGCGACGACCGAAACGATCGTTGCACCATAGTTGATAATCTTGACCGACAGACCGTTGGCATTCGTGAACACGAATGCCTCCACATCCTGCCCGTCGCTGGTTTGTCCGAAGGATTCCTTTACAACACTCATGGTATCTTCCTTCTAGGACTCGATGCTGGTGAAGAGCACTTTGCCGTTGTCGTCGTTGGAGATGGTGAACTCCTCCATGTGGAAGTGCGCATCGGAAACGAAGGTGAGATGCCCGTCGAATTTTTGCTCCAATTCGACCAAGGCGGCTTCGTCTTCCTTGCGCAGGCGGTCGAGCACGGTCGGGTTGACGGTGATGCGCATGGAGTGCGTGCCGTTGCGATCCTTGCGCATGCATTCGCTGACGCGCCGCTGGATTTCGACGCTCATGGAGAGCGACGATTTGACCATGCCGCGTCCGCGGCAGTAGTGGCAGTCGGAATAGGATGCGGTGAAGATGCTTTCCTCGACGCGCTGGCGGGTCATCTCCAGCAGGCCGAGCTGGGAGATCTGAAGCACGTTGGTGCGGGCGCGGTCTTTCTTGAGCGCCTCTTTGAGGCAGCGATAGACGGCGTTTTGGTCGCGCTTGGCCCGCATGTCGATGAAGTCGACAATGACGAGTCCGCCGACGTTGCGCAGGCGCAGTTGGCGGGCGACCTCTTCGGCCGATTCCAAATTCACTTGAAGAATCGCTTCGTCTTGCGACTTGCTGCCCTTGTGCCGTCCGGTATTGACGTCGATGGCGATGAGCGCTTCGGTTTCGTCGAAGATGAGGTAGGCGCCGGACTTCATCCAGACCTTGCGTCGGTAGGCGGATTCGATCTGCTTTTCGACGTCGAAGTAGTCGAAGATCGGCTCCTCGCCGCCGTACATCTGCACCCAGTTTCGCGAGCGCCGCGAGAACTTGGCGATGACCAGTCGGGTCTGCTCGAACATTTCGCGACTATCGATGTAGATGCGGTCGATGTCTTCGGTGAGGTAGTCGCGCACGACGCGTTCGGCGAGGCCGGGCTCGCTGTATAGCGTGCAGGGTGCCGGCTTGTTTTTCATGCCGTCCTCGATGTCGTGCCAGATCTCAAAGAGGGTGCGGGCATCGCGCACGAAGCTGGTCTTTTTCGTGCCTGAGCCGGCAGTGCGGACAATCACCCCGATGTTTTCGGGAATGGGCAGGCGTGAAAGGATTTTCTTGAGGCGGTTGCGCTCCTTCACATCTTCGATCTTACGCGAAATTCCCTTAAGGTGCGTGCCCGGCATCATGACCAGGAAGCGGCCGGGAATAGAGAGGTTGGCGGTGACGCGCGGCCCCTTGGTGCCGATGGCATCCTTGGTGACCTGCACGATGATCTCGGATCCAACCGGGAAAATCTTCTGCATCTCGCCGGGCTTGTATTTCTTGCGGCGGCGGTTGGAGCTTTTGGCGCGGACACCCTCCTCGCGCTCAAGGCGCGCGGCGTCTTCGGGGATCATGTCCCAATAGTGGATGAAGGCGTTCTTCTTGAGGCCGATCTCCACGAAGGCGGCCTGCAGGCCGTCTTCGAGGTTCTGGATCTTCCCTTTGAAGATGCTGCCGACAATGCGGTTGTCCTCCTTTCGCTCGATGTGGAAGTTGTCCAACTTGCCGTCCTCGAGGATCGCAACGCGCGTTTCGAGCGGCTCGATGTTGATCAGGATCTCCTTCTTCTCGGCCTTCCGTCCACTGACACTCTTTATTTTTTTAAGCATGGTTTTCTCCTTATCTATTCCGTCGGCGCTGGTAGACACTTTGCACCAGGCCGAGGGCAATCATTGTGCTGACCATGAAGGACCCGCCGTAGCTCATTAGCGGTAGCGGCAGTCCTGTAATCGGCAGAATACCGATGGTCATAGCAATATTCACAAACACATGGCAGAATAACATGATGCCGATACCCAGCGTCATGAGCCGCCCAAACTCGTCGCGGGACCTCACCGAGGCCCGCATACATCCTCCTAGCAACACGGTGTAGAGCGCGATGAAGAACGCCCCACCCATAAATCCGGTTTCCTCCGCAATCACGCAGAAGATAAAATCAGTCGGGGCCACGGTACGAGGAAGGAAGCCCAGAATATTTTGAGTTCCCTTCAACCAGCCCTTGCCGTGCAGGCCGCCGGACCCCACTGCAATCTGCGATTGCAGCTTGTTCCACCCGGCACCGGCCATGTCGTGGTCGTCCGAGAGGAACACCTTGATGCGCCCCTTCTGGTAGTCCTCCATGAGCGGCATGCTTGGCAGGACGCTCCATGTCCCGGCGGTTTCGCCATCGGGGGGTTTTTCGTACTTGATCCAAAGGCAAAGCACCGTTGCAAACACAAGCACCGCCACCATCCCGATGAGCAACAGCTTCCGCTGGACGCCCTTGTAGAGCATGATCGCCAGCGAGATCGGCGCGAGCATGAGCGACGTGCTCAAATCCGGCTCAAAAAGAATCAGCAGGAACGGCAGGCCGACAATCGCCACGCAACTGAAAAAGGTTTTCCAGTCGTCCACATCGCGGCCCGGTGCGGCAAGATAGGCCGAAAGCGCAATCACCACCGCCAGCTTACCGAGTTCCGAGGGTTGCAGCGTAAACTTCGGGAGTGGAATCCATCGGTGCGCCCCGTTCACTTCAGGAAACAGGAACACCAGCAAAAGCAGCACGACCGCCCCGCCGTAGATCCACCACGAAAGCGCGGCGAGCTGCTTGTAGTCAAACCACACCAGCACGCCATATGCGCACAACCCCAGCCCGGCGAAACCTATCTGCTTCAGATAGTTGCTGCCCACGTCGACCTCCGACTTAAACTGTGCGCTGTAGATGAACGCCGCGCTCAACCCGATCAGAACCAGGATCGTGCCGAGCATCGCCCAGTCGAGGCGCTTGAGGGTAATGCCGTTCATTCTTCACCTCCGGCGGAGGACATTGGCGATTTTTGATTGCTGATTGCTGATTTGTGGGTCTGCGACCGCTTCTTTTTAAAGGCCATCGCCGATTGAGTTCCGCAAATCGGCAATCGCAAATCGGCAATCAAAAATAGAATGCGACGAAGGGGCAACATCATCCCTCCTCCTTCTGCAGCGTGCCGTCATACTCGAAAATCTTTTGGTAGAGCGCGCTCAGGCGCGGCCCCACCGTATTGCCGCCGGAGACGCCATCCTCCACGAGCATCGCCACGGCATAGCGAGGGAAATCGCATGGGGCATACGAAATCATCCAGGTGTGCGTGCCGTAGATGACATCGCCGGCGGGCGTCTTGTCTTTAGTATATTGCGCAGAGCCGGTCTTGCCGGCGATTTCAATGCCCGGAACCCGCGTCTTCTTGGCGGTGCCCTGCGGATCCATCACCACGTCGTGCATACCATCGCGCACGAGCTCCAAGGCGGCCTCCGGCACATCGATGCGACGAATCGCCCAGGTCGGGTTCCGTTGGTATTCCCGATCCGGTGCGGTTCGCCACTTCTGGATCAGGCGCGGGCGATAGAGCGTGCCGCCGTTGGCGATCGTCGCGGCCACCATGGCCATCTGCAACGGGCTGGCCGTGATGGCTCCCTGCCCGATCACCATGTTGCATGCGTCGGTCGTGTTGTAGGCGCTGGCGGGAAGGTTGCCGTATTTTTTATCTTTTTGTTCCGGCATTTCCAGATCCGGGAACAACCCGGCATATTGACCAAGGCCAAACTGCTGCGCCATGTCGTGGATCGGCTCGTAGCCCACCTCCTGCACCATTTCGAACATGTAGACATTGCAGGAATGCATCAGCGCCTGCCGCAGGTCGAGTTCGCCATGGGCACCGCCCCGGCGGTGGATCCAGCAACGCTTCCGGCGCTTGTCGACATAGTACGGGTTGACGCAGTCATGGATGGTTTTGCCATAGTCCGGATACTCTTTCAGCACACCCAGTGCGGTGATGGGCTTGAAGGTGCTGCCGGGTGGATATTGCCCGAACACGGCGCGATGGTAGGCCCGTTTATGGGGATCCTTCAACAGCAACTGGCGGTATCTCTTCGAGTTCATGTAGGCATTGGGATCGACCGACGGAGCACTGACCATGGCCAGGACATCGCCGTTGTTGGGATCGAGCACGACCACCGCACCACGGACTGGCACATCGCGCGCTTCACCATCCTGCCGCAACATCAACGCCTCCTTGGCGAAACGCTGGATGTTCGCATCAATCGTCAATTGAAGGTCGCCACCGGGTTGTGGCGGTTGGATCTGGAGGTCGCGGTAGTGAAAGCCGGAAACATCGATCTGCACCAGTCGGCTGCCTGGCTTGCCTTCGAGCAGCTCATTGTATTTGACTTCCAATCCCTTCACCCCTTCGATACCGCGGAGGTCGAAGTCGACACGCTCGCCGGCTTCCTCGCGAGTGGCCTCGGCCGCAAGCGTGAAACCAATGAGGTGGGCCAAATTTTCGCCTTCGGGATAGTGGCGGGCCGACATGCAGAAGATGTCGGTGCCCGCCAGCCCGGTGCAGGAATCCGCCCAGCGCGCCATCATCCGATCGTCGATGTTCTTCCACGCCAGCAGCGGCAGCGGGCGGCGGGCAAAGATGTGGTCCTTGATGTTCTGGAACGTAACCGCCCGCGGGCTGCCGATGCGCTCGGATATTTCATAGACGAGTTCGAGCGTGTTCGCCGCCGTGGTGGTGCCCCGCTTCCTTAGCTCGCCGGTTTTTAAAACAATGGAGCGTCCTTGGACCGGTTTGCCCAGATCCAACCCTGGAATTTCCCGCCGTCGGCGGGATCCTTTTGGAGGAGCGGTCCACTCTTCGAATCGGGATCTCCATCTGGCCATGGTTTTATCGTCGAGATCCTCCCACGCCACGAGCGGAACGTCGGGGGTCAGCAGGAGATGCTGCTGGATGTCGCGGAAGGAAACATCCGGCTTGCGGCCGACACGCGCCCATACTTCATGCAGCAGCTCCAGCGTGTTGGCCACGGCCGAGCGCGGGGCGCGCAGTTCCTCGGTATAGATGGCGATGCAATAGTTCGGGACGCTGTCGGCGAGGCATTTTCCATGGGTGTCGTAGATCTTGCCGCGCACGGCGGGCAGACGGACACGGCGGACACTCTGGTTGTGGAAAACCTCGTCGAAGCCACTCTTGCGCGGCACCTGCAATTTCCAAAGCTCGGAAAGCAGCACACCCATGCCCAGCAGCATCAAGGCGGAAACCACCCAGATCACCAGCAGGCTTTCCTGTTTTTGACGACGCACCCTCATTGCCAGCCATACCCCCTGCGTTTCGGGAGGAGGGCCTCCAACTTGTTCATCACCAGCGAAACCAGCGGAAGCACCACCATGCCCAATAGCCCCGAACCGATGATCTGCAACAGCGCGTAGCCAAAGTGAAAGGGCCGCTGCCCGGTGACGGCGTAGAGAACCATCGCCACCAACGTGGCAAGCATGGCGCCGAGCGCACCGAAAATCGTCTGCGTCACGAGGCCATCCACAAAGATTTCGAGCCGAACGCGGTGCGCGAGGACGCCGATGACGGGGAAACCGACCAGCGCGGGGCCAAACCCGCCGAGGTCGAGGCCGTCGTGTAGCAGCGCCGCCCAGAATACGGCAATCCACATGCCGCGCGGTGATCGGTGCAGCGAGTAGTAGAGCACGAATGCCGCGAGTACCGGCGGCTTGATGCCACCAAACATGGGCCATGTCGGCAGGAACAACTGAACCAGCGCACCAACGGCAATGCCGCCAAACAGGAGTATGCGGTTCATCATGGCGCCTCCTCCGTGGCACCGGCCGAAACCACAAAAACATAGTCGAGCAGGCTAATGGTGGCGCTCGGCGCGATCTCCGCAGATTGAAAAAGACCCGAGGCGTCCCGGTGCACCTTTTCGACATAGCCGATGTGCACCCCTTTCGGGGAAACGCCCCCTTCGCCGGAGAGGCCGGAGGTAACGACTTCATCCCCCACGCGCACCTCGGTATCCTTGTCGATAAAATCCATTTGGGCAACGGGATGCCCTTTGAGGTTGACGCCTCCGCCACGCACAAGTCCAAAGACATTGGCCCGGTCAATCCGGGCCGATACCCGGAAGGCGGGATCGCAAACCAACAGCACTTCGCTGGTCTGCTTGGAAACCTCGATGGTCTTGCCGACCAGTCCATCGGAGCTGATTACCGCGTGGTTTTCCTGAATGCCGTCCGCCGAGCCTTTTCCAATCCGAACGGTGTTCCACCACCCGCTAATGTTCCGGCTGATGACGTCGCAGGGAATCATGGAATGGGGCGACTGATGGTGGAACTTAAAAGCGCGGCGCAGGCGGACGTTGTCGGCCTCGGCATCGCGGAGCTGGTTGAGCCTGGCCTGAACACGGACGAGCTCGTGGGAGAGATCGCGGTTCTTTTCGACCGCACCGCCCATCCCGCGTATGGCCGCGACGGCCTCGGAAAGGCGACGGCCCAGCCCGGCGGTTCCACGTTCCGCAGGCGCCACGACACCCCGCACCGCACCTTTCCCTTTCCGGGAGAGCGAGGAGGGCAAAACAAACGCCACGATCAGCAGGAATCCTGCCGTCGCCGCATAAACCAGTTTTTTGTTCCTAAAAAGCATCCGTCCCTATTTTGATCAGGGAGGATGAGGACCACAGCACATTGCGGGTGGAAATCGAGAGGGCGGCCTAGCCGTTCGGCCCCGCCATTTTACGAAGGAAATTGATTTCGTGCAGAACGATTCCGGTCCCCTCTGCCACGGCGCTCAGCGGGTCGTCCGCAATATGCACCGGCAGGTTGGTTTTTTCCGAAATCAGAACGTCCAGCCCGCGCAACAGCGCACCGCCGCCGGCCAGAACCATTCCACGATCCACGAGATCGGCCGAAAGCTCCGGCAGGCACCGTTCCAAGGTAACCCGCACGGCTTCGACAATCTGGGTCACCGGATCCTGCAAGGCTTGCCGCACTTCTTCGGAGCTGATCGTCAGCGTCCGCGGCAACCCCGCCACCAAATCGCGCCCCTTGACTTCCATGGTGCTTTCTTCACCCATGGACAGGGCCGATCCCATCGTAATCTTGACTTCCTCAGCGGTTCTCTCACCAATCAATAAATTGTATTCCCGCTTAATATGCTGAATGATCGCCTCATCCATCTCATCGCCACCGACGCGCACACTCCGGCTATACACAATGCCGGCCAGGGAGATCACGGCGACTTCCGTCGTGCCCCCCCCGATATCCACGATCATGTTTCCGGCGGGTTCCTGTACAGGCAGTCCCACACCAATCGCGGCGGCCATCGGCTCTTCAATTAAAAATACATCGCGCGCGCCCGCATGCATTGCGGAATCTTTCACTGCGCGCTTCTCCACTTCCGTAATTCCACTCGGCACGGCAATCACCACTCGGGGCCGCACCATCCGTCTGCTGTTGTGCACCTTCTGGATAAAGTAGCGGAGCATCGCTTCGGTAATCTCGAAATCCGCGATGACTCCGCTTTTCAGAGGGCGGATAGCCACAATACTGCCTGGCGTGCGACCGAGCATCTTTTTCGCTTCGTCGCCCACCGCCAAGACCCGGTTGGTGCCGGCCTGTACCGCCACCACCGAAGGTTCGCGCATCACGATACCGCGGTCGCGCACATACACGAGGGTATTCGCGGTTCCAAGGTCGATCCCGATATCGTTGGAAAACATTCCCAAAACACGGTTTAGCATATTGCAGTTTCCTTCTTATAAAAAGTGATTCGAATCAAATCGGTGGAGAATGAGACAAATAGGCCACCTTGGTCAAGGGCAAAGCACTCCGCGTGCCTCCGCGTGCCTCCGCCGCGTGCCATCATCAGATCACCGCGTGCTAGTGGAGGTTGACAGCTTTTGAACAAAATTGTAAAAACTAAATCCGTAATGGTGAAAGAAAAACTGCGAAGGAGAGGGAAAATGACCGAACAAGATATCCGGAAAGCATTTGAAGATCTTGGGATTTACAATTTTCCAGAGTACAAGAACGCGGAGGATTTTGCGCGAAATTTGACAGAAGAACAGCCTCCCCGCGAACAAAAATCTTCTTGGTCCGATACTTCGGGGGTCCCTATCGAGAAGCTGTTGGCTGCTGTTAATCCTGGGGCTTGTCATGCCTAATTGGGGTGAGGTTCTCAAGGAAATACAGGGCATCCAGATTCAGGGGAATTCTGCCCTTGATATTGTCCGAAGAGAATATCTTCATAAACTATCCGAATATACAGGCAGAAACGTCATTGCCTACTATTCGGGATGGTTGCAAAGCTCTTCTTCCCGGAGTGTCGGAATTTGCGATGCCGATAAAAACGGATTCATGAATGCGGTTCATCAGCTTGATAAAAGCAAAGGATTGGATTTGCTGATCCACTCCCCGGGAGGGGATCTTGCCGCGACAGAATCGATTGTGGATTATCTGCACACCATGTTTGACCACGATATTCGCGCCTTCATTCCGCAGTTGGCCATGTCAGGCGGAACCATGATGGCCTGTGCATGTAAAGAGATCTGGATGGGCAAGCAATCCAATATTGGTCCTATTGATCCTCAGTTCGGGAATATTCCTGCACACGGGGTGATTGAAGAATTCCAAAAAGCAATTAAAGAAACTTCAGAGAATCCCAGCTCCATCCCAATGTGGCAGGCAATCATCAGCAAATATCATCCGACCTTCATTGGAGAATGCGAAAAAGCTATCGCTTTGGCCGATGAAATTTGTAAGCGCTGGTTGATGGAAAACATGTTCCTTGGGCAAGATGATGCCGAGGAGAGAGCAAACAAGGTCATTCAGTCCCTCAACAATCATGACGAGACAAAAACACACGCTCGACACATCCACATGGACGAGGCGATACGTTTTGGTCTTAAAATACAAAAACTTGAATCCGATGGTGAACTACAGGATCTCATCCTGACCATACACCATTCCTATATGCATACATTCTCTGGAGGAAATTGGGCAAAAGGCATTGAGAACCAGAAAGGGCAAGCCATGTTTGTCCAATAGGTTTTTATTTTCAGAGAGCTCTCTTTAGTTCCTTCTCACTTCCTCCCATGCCCAGTAATCCCGGGAGCAGGAGTTGTGTGAACAGCACGACGACCTCTTCAACGCCCTCCTCCAACGCGCCTTCAAGGGGGGTGCTTTGAAAGTAGAATGAGCGTCCCGCTCGTTTAAGCAAGCGAGACGCTTACTCTACATTCACAAAACTGGCAACGGGTCGACGCGTGCTCGAGAATTGTCGCCCTTGAAGCGTATCGACCCTTAACGAAAGGATACCATGACCGACCCCAAGAAAAAGCCAGCCCCCAAGCCCTCTTGGGGCGGAATCCGCAAGGAACTCAACGGCTGGGAAACCCCGGCGTTGCTTACGCTGGTGAAGGATCTCTACGAGACGTCGGCCGCAAACCGCGACTTTATCCATGCCCGCTGCCTGCCGGAAGTGAACGAGGCGGTTCTGGAGAAATATCGGCGCGCGATCATTCATCAGTTTTTTCCTCCCCGAGGTATCGGAAAGCTCAAGCTGGGCGAGGCTCGCAAGGCAATCCGCGACTATGGCAAAGCCACGAAAAATATTTCCGGGACAGCGGAACTATTGATGACCTATGTGGAAAACGGGGCAGCGTTCACCCACGAATACGGGGATATCGACGAGCGGTTCTACAGCAGCATTGAATCCGCATTGCATGAGCTGGCCACCCTGTTGCGCAGCCACCCGGAACTCTATCCAACCTTTAGCGACCGGTTGGACGAGGTCGAGTATTTAACCGGTGATGTCGGCTGGGGGTTCCACGACTATGTCGCTGATGTGGTCGGCCAGCTGGAGTCGGAACTTCACAAGTAGAACGAGCGTCCCGCCCGTTTAAGTAAGCGAGACGCTTGCCCTACATTCACAAAACCAATCTGTTTGCATCCGAAGAAATAACTGGAGGGCAAGGCTCTGTCCTCGCCATGCTTCCCCCGCTCAAGCCACGCCGAGAAGGCGCAGGTTGAGCTGGAGGAAGGTGCCGGCGAGGGTGGCACCGAGGCCGAAGATATAGCTGCCGACGGGGGTCATGAAAATAAGCAGGGCGAAGCCCATGAAAATGCGCGGGGCGTATTTGCGCTTGATCTCTTCGAGTTCGGGGCTGAAGGCGGAAATGACGGAGTAGCCGTCGAGCGTCGGGACAGGCAGCATGTTGAGCACGAAGAGTGCGCCGTTCACATAGCTCGCATAGTAGAAAAAGTTCATAATAGGCTCGGAAGAACCGATGCGCACCGTGACGGCGGCGGCAACCGCAAACAGGGCGCAGAGGATCAGGTTCATCAGCGGTCCGGCAAACGAGATCATCGCGCGCTTGCGGTTTTCGGGCACGGCGGCGGGATTGACGGGCACCGAGCCCCAGGCGATGCCGATGAGGAACAGCATGAAAATCGACTGCTTGCCCATCTGCACGAGCGGGTTGAGGGTCAGGTGCTCGCGCGGCGTTTCGTCGCCATAGTAGACGGCGGTCCAGGCATGGGCGAATTCGTGGCAGCAAATGGAAAAGCCGGCGGCGAAGATCCACGAAAAATAGTAGGCCGGGTTCTCGGTAATATTTTCAACAAACATGCTTTCTCCCGCCTAATAGACAAAAATACCGAGTAGCAGGAACGCGACACCGAGGGCCGTCTTGGCGTAGGCGATCGCCTTGAAGCGGGAGTCGTTGCCCATGAACAGCGCGGACATCTTGCGGAAATACCACGGCGACATCAGCAGCACGAGGCCGTAGACGATCCAAAGGTAGACCAGCACGACAACCACCAAGCGCAGGGGCGATTCGTGCCAGCGCGCAATTTGAAGAATCGGCACGGCAATCAACAAAAGAAACCCGCCAAGTGCGCGCGGTGCGAGCAGCTCCTTCATGTAGACCACGCTGGCGATGAAGACGGCAGGCGAGATCAAATAGATATATTTTTTATAGACATCGAGGAAGCCCATGTTCATGCCCAGCGCCTCTTTGGCTCCGAGCCAGCAGCACAGCGCCGTGAAGATCCACGCGGGAACGATGCTGCGCGGAAACAGCTCGGCAAAGCGCTTGACCGACTCCGGCCGAAGCACGCCGACCAGCCCACCGGCCGTTGCCAGAATACCAATAATGATTGCGATCCATTGAAGGGTCATAAGATTCTCCTAAAGTTCCATTCTGTAAAGGGTTTCATCGTCAACGATGTCGCGTGCCAAACCGGTTTCCCGAGCCACGCGCTCGACTTCCTGCGCGACCGCCTCGGCGACGCTTTCGTTGAAAACGGACGGAATGATGCATTGTTCGCTCAATTCGCTGGCCGGCACGAGGCTGGCGATGGTGCGCGCGGCGGCGATCTTCATTTCCTCGTTGATGCCCGACGCGTTGCAGCGCAGCGCGCCTTTGAAGATGCCGGGAAAGCAAAGCACATTGTTGATCTGGTTGGGATAGTCCGAGCGTCCGGTGGCCATGATGCGCGCATAGGGCCGCGCCCCTTCGGGCATGATTTCCGGAACGGGATTGGCCATCGCAAAAATGATTGGATCCTTGGCCATGTTTTTCACATCCCCCTGCTTGAGCACGCCCGGCGCGGAGAGGCCGATAAACAGGTCGGCACCCTTGATGCCTTCGCCCAGCGCACCCTTTTCCATCTCGGGGTTGGTGGCATCGGCAAAGGCTTGCAGGTGCTCGTTGTCGCCGGGGCGGCCTTTGTAGATGGCTCCGTCAATGTCGTAGCCGATAATGTTCTTTGCGCCCGCCCCCATCAGGATATTGGCGCAGGCCGTTCCGGCGGCACCGATGCCGCAGATGACGATTTTCAGATCCCCGATCTTCTTGTCGACAATCCTGAGCGCATTGAACAGTGCGGCGAGCAGCACCACGGCGGTGCCGTGCTGGTCGTCGTGGAAGACGGGAATGTCCATTTCCGCCTTCAACCGCTCTTCGATCTCGAAGCAGCGCGGCGAGGAAATGTCTTCGAGGTTAATGCCGCCGAAGGTGGGTGCAAGCTGCTTGACGGTGCGGATGATCTCTTCGGTATCCTGGGTGGCGAGACAGATCGGAAAGGCGTCGACACCAGCGAAATCCTTAAACAGCTGGCACTTGCCCTCCATCACCGGCATCGCCGCCTCGGGGCCGATGTCGCCGAGGCCAAGCACCGCCGTGCCGTCGGAAACAACGGCTACGGTATTGCGCTTAATCGTCAGGTTGTTGACCAAAGCCTTGTTTTCGTGGATGGCGATGCAGGCACGCGCCACGCCCGGCGTGTAGGCGATCGTCAGCACCTCGTGCTTGGCGAGTGAGAGCTTGCAACCGGTTTCGAGCTTGCCGCCAATGTGGTATTTGAGCGTCAGGTCTTCCGCCTTGATCAAATAGACGTTGTCGACCTTTTCCAGGGCCCGGATGATTTCCCGCTGGTGATCGCAACTGCTCGCCTCGATCACGATTTCGCGGATGGATACCTTTTCCTTGCGGGAAACCATCTCGATGGTGTCGATGATGCCGCCCGCCTCGCCGATCGCCTTGCTGATCCTGCCGATCATGCCCGGCTCGCGCGGTATCTGCAACCGCACCAGAATGCTATAGCTCGGGGTTGGTTTAATTTTCATGCGCTAAATCCCTGAAATTCAACAAAGCGCGGATAGTGCAGGGCGCGGCGCGGCAGTTCAAGCTTCGAGTCCAACCATTGGAAGGGTTGAACCGCTAGCCCCAAATCCCGGGGATGGGGGTTTGGCAGGCGGGG
>DAOVNC010000021.1 GCA_030630445.1 Kiritimatiellales bacterium
GCAAAGAAAAGCGACGCGTCTGCGGCGACCTTGAAATCCATATTCATCCCAGCGGCTGGAAGCAGCACGGCCATGCCGGCGACCCGCGCTATGCCAACGTCCGCTTCCACATCGTCTATTTCCAAGGGCAGGAAATCCCCGGCCTTATCCAAATCCCGTTGCAAGAAACCCTCGCCAACGATCCACGCTTTTCTTTCGAGAACATCGACCCCACCGCCTACCCCTACTCCATCCCGTCCGGCAATCCCCCCATGCATGGCATGCACCCCGACCAAAAGATCCAATGGCTGGAAAGCGCAGGCGAAGAACGGTTGCGCCTTAAGGCCGAACGCTTTGCCTTTGCGATGCAAAGCAAGGACCCCGACCAACTGCTTTGGGAAGAACTGCTCGCCGCACTCGGCTATAAAAACAACAAAGCCCCTTTCCGGCAGCTCGCCACCATCCTGCCGCTTACACGGCTGCGGTCGCTTGCGCAAACGCCCGGCAACGCCTACGCCCTCCTGCTGGGCCTCTCCGGATTGCTGCCCGACAACCCCGACCCTTCTTGGGATGGTGAAACCCGAAAATTCATTCGCGGCATCTGGGATTTTTGGTGGAAGCAAAGCGAAGAGCTGAAGGAACAGGGTTTGAATAAATCCGACTGGACCCTCGCGGGCATCCGCCCCGCCAACCATCCCGTGCGCCGCCTGATGGCCGCCGCGCACTATGCCTTCCAGCTCCCGGAACTCGCGACCCGTGAAAAACGATTAATCGAGTTCCCCGCCAACCATTGGAGCACCCATATCAACTGGAAGAGCCGATGCAGACCGACGGCACTCGTCGGCGCATCGCGCGCCAACGCCATCGTTACCAACATTCTCGTTCCATGGCGCGCCGCCACCGGCGAAACCCCGCTAGATTTGGAAAAGCTGCCGACCGAGCCGAGCAACAGCATCATCCGCCAGACCGCCCACACCCTCTTCGGCCCCGACCACACCCCCAAGACCTACCGCAGCGCCCTCGCCCGCCAAGGCCTGATTCAAATCTTTCACGACTATTTGATTACGCATCGGTTGGACGAGTTGAGGGAGGTACAGGTTCGTAGTCCCGCCTTTTAGGCGGAAGCCATTTTGAACAGACCGCCTGAAGGCGGAACTACAAACTTTTAGGCGCGAGCACGATGAAGGTGGGCAGGCCTTGCACCCCGAAGTGGTTCATCACGGCCTTGGTCTCGGGATCGTCGGATTTTTCGGCAATATATTTGATGAAAACATAGTTTTCCATCCGAGCCTTGACCACCTCGTCCTTGAAGGTGATTTTGTCCATGGCCTTGCAGTTCTTGCACCAGCTGGCCCAGAAGTCGATAAAGACGGGTTTCCCATCTGCCCGGGCCTGCGCCAGCGCATCGGCCAGGCCATCGTTGGTTGAGCCGTTAACAACCACGTGCCCCACCACCTCGCCTTGTTCGGTGACGTCGACCGGGCGGAAGGCGCGGTAGCTTAGGTTTCCGTAGTAGAAGGCAAAGAAGATGATGCCCACGCCAAACGCATATTTGACATATTCCATCCATTTCCCCGGCTTGGGAAGGAAGGAGAGCCCCGCACCGGCAAACGGCCACGGCAAACCCATTCCCAAGCCCAGAATAAAGGGAAGAGCCAACCCCGCCACGGCATTGGCTTCGTAGACGTTCGTCGCCAAGGCCAGCACGGCAATCACCACCGGTGCAACGCAGGCACCGGCCAAGAGCGCGGCCACGGAACCCATCGAAAATGCCACCAGAAAACTACCCTGTTTCCGTTGTCCGCCGCCCAGCTTGGATTGGAAGCGGGATAGATCGATATGGAAGACATCGAACATGGCCAACGCCAACACGATAAAGATGATGGCGATCACGAGGTTGAACCATGGGTTGGATTGGATGGTTCCAAATTGCGAGCCGGTCAACACGACCGCGACACCCAGCAACCCATAGGCGAATGCGATTCCCAAGCCGTACGTTGCGCCGAGGGCAAAGCCGCGCCCTTTCGAGCCCGCCTGCGCGCCGGCGCCGATAATGGCCAGGTTGATCGGGATCATCGGCAAGACGCACGGCGTCAGGTTGAGGGCCAAGCCGCCGATGAGAATAAAAATGATCGTCCACACCAGTCCGGATTCGCGAACGAAGGCCACCGGGTCGGTCAGGAACAAACGAAAGCCGCCGACGGCGACGGTGTCTCCTGCATTCTCCGCCCGATCAAGAAAGCGGAGGAATGGCCCGGCTTTTTGATAGCCGACTTCGGTTTCCATCACTTGGAAGTTTTCGAGCTCGGTTTCCCAATCCGCAGGAATGGCGGCGTCGGATTTTTCAACTACGGAAACTTTTTCGGTGGCTTCGAGCTCCACTACCTTGGTTTGCGGGATAAAGCAGACCTCGTCGTTGCAACCCCAGTATTGCACGTGGAATGCGGTTGCCCCGCCATCCGCGGGCTTCCATGAAAAGACGGCCTTGAAGGGCTGGTCAAAGACCGGTTTTGGTTCCCCGGTGTTCGGATCGGTGATGGATGCCGGTTCCGGCAGCTCGATGGCTTCCTGGGCGTTCCCCTTGGCATCGGTAACTTTAAGGTAGTCCGCATAGAGATAGTGCTTCTCCGGAACCGAAACGGTTAACCGCACCACATTTCCATCCAGCTCCGCTTCGACGCCAAACTGCGCAAAGACCGATACGGCGCAAAAAACAGACAATACCAACCACTTAAACAACCTCTTCATGAACCAAACCTTTCGTTAATGGTTTCTTCGACATAACGTACGCATTATAGTTCACTCCATAAAGCGGAAAAGGATACATGAGCGAAATCATCCGACAAAAAGACGTTGCACTCAAGGTGGTTCAAACCTTGCAGGCCAAAGGGTTTATCGCCTTTTTCGCAGGAGGCTGCGTTCGGGACAACCTGCTCGATCGCAAACCGAAGGACTACGATGTCGCCACCGACGCCTTTCCCGAAGAGGTTGAAGCCCTCTTTCCCAAGACCCTTCCAATCGGCAAGGCTTTCGGTGTTATCGCCGTCGTCGACGGCAAGGAAACAGTCGAAGTAGCCACCTTCCGCGAAGAGATTGGCACCCTAGACGGCCGCCACCCGGAAACCATCCAGTTCAGCGCCGCCAAGGAGGATGCCCTCCGGCGCGACTTCACCATCAACGGCATGTTCTACGACCCCGTCGCAGAGCAACTCCATGACTATGTCCACGGCCAACGCGACCTCGAAAAACAGATTGTTTCCGCCATCGGCAATCCGTCGGAACGATTCAAGGAAGACCACCTGCGCATGCTGCGTGCCGTGCGCTTTTCCCACAACCTCGAATTCGCCCTCGAACCGGAAACCGCGGCCGCCATCCGCAACATGGCGCACCTGATCACCAGGATCAGCGCCGAGCGGATTGAAACGGAACTTACGCGCACCCTGACCGACAGCCCCAAACCCGGCGACGCCCTCCAACAACTGCACGAGCTGGGATTGCTCGAACTGATCCTACCCGAAATCCTTCCCATGGTTGGGCAGGAACAACCGCCCCAATTCCACCCCGAAGGCGATGTCTTCGAGCACACCGTCCTCATGTTGAACCTGATGAATGAGCAGGCTGGAAAGCCTACTCCACAAGAGAGGCCAGCGGCAAAACATGTGGGGCAAACTTTCCAGTCTGCCCACCCGGAGGACGAGCTTGCCGCCAACCCCTTCCGCCCCGTGGAGCCATCCGAATCCCTGCACACCACCCACCGCAGGCTCCCCCACTGGCATCAGGATTCGCGCATCTACTTCGTCACCTTCCGGCTGGCCGATTCCATCGCAAAAACCAAATTGGAGCAGTGGAAGGAAGAACTCGACATCTGGCGAAAGAACCAGCCCAACTCAAATGCGGAACAAACCCTCCGCGAGCAATCCCGGCTCTACCGGAAGAAACAACAGGTATGGCTCGACCAAGGGCATGGATCATGTGTTTTGGAAAACCCCGCGATTTCGGGGATTGTCGAACTGACCCTGCTCCATTTCGACGGCGAACGCTACCGGCTGGGCGACTACGTGGTCATGCCCAACCATGTCCATGTGATTGTGGAACCGATCAAAGGCCACCCCCTCTCCAAGATCATGCAGTCGTGGAAAGGATATTCCGCACACGAAATCAACCAGGTTCTTGGCACGAAAGGGCCGGTCTGGAAAGACGAGTCGTTCGACCATATTGTTCGACGCGAATCTTTCTTCTTCAAGTTTCAGGACTATATCCGCGAAAACCCGGAGAAGGCCCGGCTGGATCCGCAAGGCTTCAGGCTCGGCGCGGGAACCTTGCGACTGAACCTTGCGGCCGATGGGCAGGCTGGAAAGCCTGCCCCACATGTGGAGCAGGCTTTCCAGCCTGCTCTTCCGGAGGACAAGCAAACCTACACGCCACGCGAGCTGGCCTACACGGTGTTGCTGCACGACGTTGGCAAGCCGCCGACGGCGAGCGTCGGCCTTGGCACGGACGGCGAACCGCGCATCCGGTTCGATGGACACGCCGCCGTCAGCGCCGAGATGGCAGAGGTCGTTTTGACCCGACTAAAGTTCCCCAACAAGGAGAAGCAGCATATCGTTGAGGCCATCCGCGGGCACATGCGCTTCATGGATGTGCAGAAAATGCGGACGTCCACGCTTCGGAAAATGATCGGTGCGGAAATCTTCGATCTCGAAATGGAGCTGCATCGCCTCGACTGCCTCGGCTCCCACGCCATGCTCGACAACTATGACTTTGTGAACAACTACATGGAGGAGATGGCCAACGAGCCGATCCTGCCCGAGCCGTGGCTTCGCGGCCACGACCTGATCGGCATGGGCATCAAGGAGGGCAAGCTCATCGGCAAGATTCTCAAGGAAGCCTACGACGCCCAAATGGAGGATCGGTTTGTCGACCGCGACGAACTGCTCGACTGGGTCCGCTCGTCCTACCCTTCCGGGTGAAGGCGGATATCGCTAGGCTTCTGCACCTTGAGCTGCATCCGACCTTTGTAGAAACCAACGGTGCCCTTGATTTCAAGTTGCTCGCCCACGGCCACTTGATGCTCCGGCTTGAACCAATGAACGATCTCCAACGAACCGCCGGGGCGGGCCAGGGTAATCCTGCATGGTGCCTTGGAATCCGGTGACGGCACCCACACCCCGGCGACCCGCCCGCGAACGGTGGTCGGACTCGCATTGTCCAGAACTTCGATCTGTCCGGCTTCATGCACGCGCATGCGCACCTGGTTGCCGGCACCCACGCTTAGGCGCCCCGTCGCAGCAACAGGGTTCCCGGCCTTGGGAAGTTTTCCCGTGGGGGCGCGATTGAGAAACACGGGAAGCGAGCCGGTTTCGTCGGCGATCAGGTAGAGCACTGTTCCGTCCCGCAACATGCGGGCATCCGATTTAAGCACACCCCGCACCCGCACCTTGGAAAAATTCATGGCGGCCTTGATTTCTCCAATGCAAACGAGCGGCGGTTCGCGGCGAAGCAGATGGAGGTTAAGCAGGAACAAAGCGGAAAGGGCTACGCCCAATATACCGTAGCGAAGGAGCTTGACTACCGTACGCTTCCTGATCAGAAGGCTCCAAACAGGACGCTGCCGAAAGAAGTGATCGGCGAAGCTTCCCGCAGATCGTCCACCGCGGCGCGGATATCTTCGACCAGCAACGCGGTTTCGTCGTAGAGTTTCGCATCGCGCACGAGTCGCCCGAGCGTACCTTCACCTTCGCTGATGCTTTCCGAAATACTGCGTATGGCAACCAGCGTGGCCTGGAGATCGTCGTAGGCCATATCGTCGCCCGACATCATCTTGCCCAGCGAACCTTTGCCGTCGGCCAGGTTTTGGCTGATGCTCCGCAGGTTGGCCATCATGGTCTTTCCATCCTCGTACAGCTGTCCGTCGTCTGCAATAAGCAACTTGCCCAATGAGCCTTCTCCGCTTTCGATCCGCGATGTGATCTGCATCAAACCTTCACTAATCTGGGCCATGTTGTTATATATGGCTTCATCTTTCAACAGTTTGCCCAGCGTCCCCTCGCCGGCGTTGATGGAATCGATCATCGCTTGAAATCCGCCGACCGCCGCGGCCAGTTCCTCGATCATATCCACGGGCTTCGACCCTAGGATCGTCACGTTCTCCCCCAGCATGGGGGCATCGTCCGTACCTTCGTAGATTTTGAGGTGTTTCCCGCCCAGCATGGAGGCATCGACGACATCGATCATGTAGCCATGCCGCAGGTGGAGCGGCACATCGAGCGATACATAGACGCGCACATGGCCATCCTGCAGATCCGTTTGCTTGACGCGCCCGACATTCATTCCGCGCAGGAAGACGTTGTCGCCTTCGCGCAGGCCGCTGATCTCGGAGAACACGAATTCGTACGGGTAGCTTTTTTTCAGCAGGTTTTCGCTGCTGAGCACAATCGTGAAGATGCTCAGCGCTATCAGCACGGTGAACATGAACAGTCCAACCAAGATTTCTATGGAGACTTCGCGCCTGTATTTATTCATGGCTCAACCCGGTTTCCCATTTTCCTTTTTTCGTGATGTATTGCGATTCCAGAAAGCTTTTCACCGTTTCATCTTTCGACCGGATGAACTCTTCCGGGGTGGCATTCTCCACGATTTTCCCTTCGTGCAGCATCATGATGCGCGAGCCGATAGACAGCGCGCTGTGCAAATCGTGCGTCACCACAACGCTCGTTATACCCAGTTCCCTCCGCATGTTCACGATTAAATCGTCGATTCGTCGCGACGTGACCGGATCGAGGCCGGAGGTCGGTTCGTCGTACAGCACAATCTGCGGACTCATGATAATGGCCCGCGCCAGCCCGACGCGCTTCTGCATTCCGCCGGAGAGATCGGCGGGAAACTTGTCGCCCGCATCGGACAAGTTCAGCAGGCGCAGTTTTTCCGCCACCAACCGCCCAATCTCCTCCTCGTCCATTTTTGTGTGCTCGCGCAGCGGAAGGGCCACGTTGTCCTTGACCGTCATCCATTGCAGGAGCGCCGCGCTTTGGAAGAGGACGCCAAACTTGGTGCGAACCGTTTGCAGCGCGGTGCGTCCAATGTGGTTGATCGGCTCGCCATCCACCACCACGTTTCCGGAATCAGGAAGCATCAGGCGGATCATATGCTTGAGCGTCACGCTTTTCCCGGCCCCGGACAGGCCGACAATCACGAAGGTCTCGCCGGCGGAGACCTCGAAGCTAATGTTGTCGAGCACGGTTTTTCCGCCGAGCACCTTGGTAATGTTTTCGAAGCGGATCATACGTAGAACAGCCTGGTTATCATGTAGCCCAGCACCAGAATGACGAGAAACGAGATGATCACCGAACGGCGCGTTGCCTTGCCGACGCCGACCGCGCCCTCGCGCGTCATGAAGCCTTGGTGGCAGGCGACCGTTGTGATGACAATGCCAAATACAAAGGCCTTGAAGAGGCCGACATAAAGATCCTTATTGGTCGCGAACTGGGTGGCGTTGTCCATGTAGGCTTGCACCGAAACGCCAAGTTGCGTTGCGCCCACCACCGCACCGCCCATGATGCCGAGGATGTTCGTGTAGACGGTCAGGATGGGCATCATTACCACCAAGGCCACAAGGCGCGGCATAACGAGAAAGCGGTTGGGGTTGATCGACATCACTTCCAGTGCGGCGATCTCTTCCGAGACGGTCATGGTGCCAATCTGCGCGGCAATGGCGGAACCGACGCTCGCCGCGATAATCAACCCGGTCATGAAGGGTCCCATTTCGCGGATCATCGAGACCGAGACGGCGGAGCCGATGTAGACCTCCTGCCCGTAGCGGCGGAGTTCGAGGCCGGTTTGGAGCGCGAGGATCATGCCGGTGAAAAGCGCAACGACGGTGATCACGGCAAGGCTCTTGATTCCGGTGATGTACATCTGCATGGAGGTTTCGTTCCAACTGCGCTTTGAAAAGACATAGCGGCAGAAACTGGCTGCTTCCAGCAACATGAACATGGCGTGGCCGGTGTCGTGCATCAGTTGGAGCACCTGGCTTCCAAGGCGCCGGGCCGAATGGGCGGGATAGCGCATATAGTCTATGATGAACTTGCTTATGGTTGCTCCTCGTCGTTGCCAAACCACATGAACAGAAAGCGGTAGCGGCGGCTGTTGTCCATCTTTTTATAACCGACGAACCCTTTGAGCAAGCTCCATTCAAACTGCTCGGGGCTCTTCGTTTGGCGATAGAGTCCCCACAGGACGTGGTGGCCAACCTCCCCATTGGTATTTACCCGGCGGTAGAGCGTCCAATACGGTGCCCAGTTGCGCTCAACGCCCGGCGTGTTGCGCAGCGGCCAAAGCTCCAAGGTTCGGAAGCGCGAATTCCCATGCTTGCGCTCCCAGCTCATCAGCGGCCAGATCTTCCAGTATCTGGAGGAAACATCGCCCACCTCGTACGTTTTCGTTTTTTGGGTAACCACGTCCGTCTGGTAGGAAAGAAAAGGAACGACAAGGCGACGGTGCTGGATATGGCGCGCGTACTCGGTCTGGTTGTTCCAAATGAATGGCCAGAGGAAATACTGCCGCGTCAGCGTACCGAGGCTTTTCTTGCCGTAGAGCGGCCAGACAATGCGTTTGTACATTTCGCCGTCGGCCATCTGGATGAACGGCCACGGCGCGTGGACAATCCACTGCTCGTCGCTGGTCATGTAGCGAAAGAAGGGTGCGACAAGCCAGTAGTTGTCCGCCTTCTCCGTTTTGACCTGCCCGTAGATGGGAACCAGAATAAAGCCGCCACCGGGATTGCGCTCATTGGTGTATTTGACCGAGGTGTAGATGGGCCACAGGACAAATTTCTTGTTGTATTCGCCGAACACGCTCGACGTTCCGTAGATTGGCCAGACGCGGAAACGCGCCACCTTCTCCCCCGACGACTTCGAGCCGATCGGCCACAGTACCGTCGTCGTACGCACATCGTTCACCTGCGATTTTGCAAAGATGGGAAACAGCACGAACATCATTTTGTCGCGTCCCAAAAACTCGTGGATGGTTCCGCCGATGGGGAAGATCGCGAAGTAGCCCTCGCCGTTGGCATCCACTCCCTGGAAATAGAACGGGATCACCCAGTTGCGGTGGCGGTCGTCTTCCGACGAAAAATCCTGCGAGTAGCCAAAGAAGAGGAAACGGCTGTACTGCTCGTCCTTGAAACCTTTTTTGGTATAGAGCGGCCAGAGATAGTCCTTCCGCCACCGTTCGGTAGCGGGATCATCGACGTGCGAATAGAACGGCCGCACCGCCAAAAACGACATATCGTTCGTCGCCGATATCTTTTCGTAGACCGGATCCCAGTCGAACCCTGCCCGAACCGAAACCGCCGAGAGAAGAAAAACCACAGACAGACACAAACAAACACAATGATTCCTCCTTGCGCTCTTGACAATTTTCCCCTTCGTCCCTCGGGTCTCTGTTCGCTTATCGACATTCACTCTATTCATACCTCAGCGCATCGACCGGTTCCATCTTCGCGGCGCGCCAAGCCGGAAGGATACCGGCGAGGGTGCTAAAAACCATCACGATAAGGCACACCGCCAGCACGTCGCTGGGCGTGGTGCGCGAAGGCATTTCGGTGAACTGGTAGAATTGCGCCGACATCAGATTCGGGTTGAACCGCCGCAAAAAGCCGAGGACGACATCGAGGTTGGCGGAAACCCACCCCCCCATCGCTACACCAAAGATACAGCCGAAAAGCCCCTGAACCGAACCGAGCAGGAAAAAGATACCCACCACCTTGCCGGAGGAAAACCCGAGGGCCTTGAGCAACCCAATCTCACGGGTTTTCTGGACACAGAGAGTGATGAGCGTGTTGGTTACGCTCATGGTGGCCACGAGCGAAATTCCACACAGCAGGATAAACATCATGTCCTTCTCCACCCTCAGTGTGCTGAGCATGTTTTGGTGGATCTCCATCCAGGTCTGGGCGCGAAGGTGCCGCAACCAGCCCAACTCGGCGTGTTCGCGGGAAGCCTCTCCCAGTCTAGCCATTATTTTCTCGCGGGTCTCCCCCGCGCGGAAGGGATCGTCCGTGATAATCCGCAGGGTCTGCACACCCCGCTCCATGGCAAAAACGTCGCGGGCGGTGGGCAGCGAGGAAATCATGAACTGCGAATCAATATCGTACATGTCGACCGAAAAGATACCGGACACCGTCAACTCGGCAGGCAGGCGCAACTCGTCCTCGCTCACAAAGCACTGTGGCGAATAGACCGTCAACCGATCCCCCACCCAAACACCCAGGTTCATCGCCAGCCGGTTTCCCACCACCACGGTTTCATCGTCCAGCGGCAGGGAGCCTGCCACCAAGAACGATCCCACATCCGAGATGTCCTTTTCGAGTTCCGGATCGATTCCGCGCAACATCGCCGTAACCGCTTGGCCGTGGCGGGTCATCATCACAAAGCCCTCCACCGCCGGGGCGGCGGCCTTCACCTCGGGAATATCATCCAGCAACTCCAGCACCGGGCCGGGCGCAAAGGTGGACTGCCCGCGCGCACCGAGCTGGATATGCGAGTCGAGCTTGATCATGTGCTCCTTGTGCACATCGTCGAACCCCGTCATCACCGACAGCACCACGATAAGCACGGAAACACCCAGTGAAATTCCCAGCATGGTCAGCACCGTAATAACCGACACCATGGACCGCTTGGGTTTCAGATATTTAACCGCCAGAAACAATGAAAAAGGCAACTTCATGGACCCTCCAAATAAATCAGCCGTTGATTTTGTCAGACCCGTGCCAGAAAGCAACTTTTTCCATGATTAGAAGATTTCAGTCACGCATAAACTCACGATCATGAGTTTATGCGTGACAGCCATATTCTGCCAATGTTTGCTTTTAAATAGGTACAAGGACTCTACAATTCGCGATATGAAACCCTATCCGGAAATCCCCGCCGAAGATCTTGAAAAATATTCCTCCGCCATCTCGCTTTCCGACATGGAAATCTTTGTCTTCCCGGAGCTACTCTACAGCCTCGTGCTCGCCAATATCATGTCGCCGCGCATCTGGGACTGGAAGAAGCACGACTGGTTCCGCAAGCTCGACACCATGAAGCCCTACAAAAAAATCCAGCGGCTCAAGCAGTTCATCATCGACCACTATGAGTTCAACCTCGATCTCGATACATGGGGCCTGACCACAAAGGAGGCCGAGATGAAACGTTTCGCGCCCTTCATGGATGAAAAAACCATTGGGCAGAGCAACGCGCTCTTTGGCTACGAGGGCGACAAACACTATTTCTCCCTTGATATCCGCAAGCACTTCGGACTCGATAAATACACCACCAACATTATCCCCTACTGGAAGACCGAAACCCTCGAAGCCATGGATGCTTTTAAATTTAAGGAGAACTACCGCGCCGGTGCCGGCGAATGCGTATCGCTCTCCACCCTCTACGCCGCCGCGCTCTTTATCGTTTGCGACATCCCGCTCGAAGACATCTTCCTGCTCGCCACCCCGCTGCACTCGCAGAACTTTGTGGCAATCAACGACGGGCTGCTCACCAACAACCGCCGGCTTGTCACCAAGAATATGTGGTTCAACGGCACCGACCTCACCGCCCGGGCGCAGCGCGCCCTGCGCCACGAACAGATCACCATCGTGGCCCACAACACCGGCTACATCCACACCGTCTACCCCGAAGCCACCATCGCACCCGAAAATTTCGAGCAATTCCGTCAAAAACTCGACGCCTTCACCACCACCGAAATCACCTACGAAATCCTTGCCAACTTCCTGCGCGACCGCTCCGAATACCAAAAATGTTTCCAGATCAAATATGTGCGCCACGGCAAGGAGCAATACCTCCCCATCGAACGTGTCTTCGCCTACGAGCACGGCAGCCCCTACAAGGTGTCCGACCTCGCCACACGCGACAAGCTCCTCGACCAGATTGACGAATACGACTTCTACGCCGACCCCATCCCCGAGCGCATCCAGATCAACAAGCTAAGCGACTATCTCAAAAACAATCCCATCAGCCATTTTGATAAAGCGAACATGAAAGCTCTCGCCGAAAAGATCGATTGCACCGGCGACATGGACCGCAAGATGACCGTCCTCGAAGGCCTCGTCGACTTCATCCACCTCGACCCCGAACTCCCCGATATCGAAAGCAAGCAGTTCAACGGTCCCGGCCCCATCGCACTCCAACCCGGCATGCAGCGCGAAGAAATCATCGAATACCTAGAATCCATCCGTGCTGCCCACCGCGTTGCCGACCTCGCCTTCTACGCCAGCCGCGACCTCGCCGCCACCGACTGGCAGCCCTTCCTTAAAGCCGCGTTCGAACGCAACCCCGTCTGCATCGAGGAAACCAAGGGACTTTCCGACGACGCGCTTCTCCAGACCCTGGAAAAACTACCCAACGAATCCATCTACGACGGCACCCGTATCGCCCAACCCGACGAAGTCTGGAACTTCCAGCGCGGCGACGGCCTCGAACGCGCCATCACCCTCGCCACCATTTGGCGCGCCCGCCACCCCGGCGACGCCATCCAGCTCAACGCCAGCAGCAACGGCATTGCTCTCCATCTCGGCGGAAAAGAACTCCACCTCCCCTCCGGCAAAGGCTTGGAAAAGCAGATCGATCTATAAGCCGTCCGTTCCGCCCAAAAGAAAAACCCCCGACCGCATTGCGAACCGGGGGTTTAAAATGGTGGCGACTCCCAGAATTGAACTGGGGACACGCGGATTTTCAATCCGCTGATCCATATCCAATATTATGCTTCTATCATTGGTTATTATCGAACCGTAGAACTTCACGATGTAATTAATATGTTATTATGATAGACATCGACACGCCTATTTTGCATCATCTTTCCACATCAAAGGAAAGGAGGACATCATGGCCGGAAGAAAGAGAAATCCAAAAGCAAAGATTGCAGAAGACGGATATGAGTATCGCGACGGCTTCTTGATTCGTCGGATCGAAACCACGGCGGGCATTCGCTACCAAACTGATCTTGGAAAACAGGGAGGGAAGTATGTACGCCGATCCTTCAAGACCCTGAACGAGGCGAGAGGTTGCGCACGCAGCCGAAAGGTGGAACTGGAACAACACGGCCACAAGGCCAAGAGCCTAAGCGACTCCCAGCGACTTGATTCAGTTGAAGCACTCGATACTCTCAAGGAGTTCGGAACAACCCTGCGAGCTGCCGCCGCATTCTACGCCAAGCACCACAAGGAGGTTGACCACCGTAACGGTGTCGGGCATCTGATCGAGGCATATCTAAAGGAGCAAGCCAAACGGGTCGAGGTCGGCACGTTGCGCCCTCGGACACACGAAGACACCACAAAGCGGTTGAAGCCCCTGAAAGAGACCCTTGGGCACCTTGCGATTGATGCTGTTGACACCGAGGACATCAGAGAGCTACTGGAAGGCTACAAGCCCCTGAATGCGTCCAACTACAAGCGATACATTTCCATGTTCTTCCGCTGGGCGAACAAAAAGAAACTAGTGAAAGGGAATCCCGTTGACGGACTCGATCCTATCCCCCTCGATAACGATGCACCGGAAATCTACAGCCCCAAGCAGGTCAAAGCCATTATGGGAGCCTGCATTGACGGCGATAAACCCCGCAAGGAAATGCTCCCCTATTTCGCATTGGCTTTCTTCGGCGGGATCCGCCCTGATGAAATAAAACGGCTGGGATGGGGAGACATCGACCTCGAAGAAGGCGTTATCCACATCCGCGCCGCCGTGTCCAAGACCAGAACCGCCCGCTTTCTCGAAATGCCCAGAAACCTTCGCCAATGGCTTGCCACCTGCCCAGACAGAACCGGACTGGTGTTCCCATGGTCGGAGACCTCTTGCAGACGCTGGAGAGCCGAAGCCTACAAAACCGCTGGCGTGCCATCAATCCAAGACGGCGCGCGGCACAGTATGGCAACCTACTACCTTGCGCTTCATGGGCGCGATGAAACCACCGAACTGCTAGGCCACTCCGACAAGGTTCTGTTTCGGCATTACAAAGGCTTGGTGAAAGGCCGCAAAACCAAAGCACGGGATTATTTTTCCATAACCCCGGACAAGGGAGCCAAGATCATCCAACTCCAGCAGGCCGTATAATTGGCTTGCCTTAATATGTCAGATGAGACATAAAGGCGGCGTTATGAGAACAGAACACAGACCGCTCATATGGTTGAGGGGCGAAGTCAAAACCCCACCGTTCAGCAAGGATGCCCGCATTGAAGCAGGAAGCCTCTTGCGGGACTTGCAGGAAGGTATGAAGTTGAGCCTCCCCCACTCCCGCCCGATGCCATCAATCGGCAGAAGGTGCCACGAATTAAGGATCACAGATAAAAACTCGATATGGCGAATCATCTACCGAATCGACACCGACGCAATCGTGATTGCCGAAGTGTTCAAAAAGAAAACACAGCAGACCCCGAAACAAGTGATTGACGACAGCAAGCGACGGCTAAAGCTGTACGACCAGATTTAAAAGGAGAGCATCATGAATGCCGCAAAGAAAAAGAAACTCGAAGCCGCAGGTTTCACCGTTGGCGACGCGCAGGAATTCCTTGGCCTCACCGATGAAGAAATGGCCTACATTGAAATCAAGCGATCCCTGAGCCAGTACCTTCAAGAACGGCGCAAGACGCAGAAGCTGACCCAGACCCAAGCCGCCAAGCTCTTGAAGACCAGCCAAAGCCGCTTTGCCAAAATGGAGCACGCAGAAAAGACCGTTTCCATCGACCTTCTTGTCCGCGCAAACCTTGCCCTAGGCGCAACCCCGCGCGAACTCAAGCACGCTTTTTAGCGGAGCTCAACCCCACCCACAAAGCGACAGACGCACGGAACACAGCAAGGACGCGTGAATATGAGACCGACAGCGGAAGATAAAGAACGGGCTTATGAGTTTCTTCTGGAAGTTGAACTTGATGAAATTGAGGCCGTAATTCTCAGCGACAAAGTCCCCGGCGATGAACCCGAAGTTTCGAATGCAGAATATCAATATCCCCCCGACCTCCTGCCCGAAGAAGATCGGAGAATAGGGCTGGCCAAAATAATTGAAACCATTGAAGAGTTGAGGCAGGAAGAAATAGAGGCCAGAAATACCGTAGCACAAGCTGATAATACAGAGGGGTGCTTAGCCCTCGACAGGCAGGCCGATATATTCAATGCAAAGGCAGTTTTACGATACTTCGAAGCCATGTCGTTCCAACCGAGTCCGTCACAAATAGCACGGCTTGAAAACTGCTTCCAGATCCCAGCCGCCCCCAGCAACGGCGGCAAAGAGCAACCAGCCACCAAGGAAGACATCAAAACCATTCTCGAAGGACATGACGAGATAAAGCAGGCGGGGAAGGCTGGCCACGAGGAAACCCAAGAACAAGCCAGAAAATTGGCAAAAGGATCAGAAGCCCTTCTCGTCGCTCGCACACAGACCAAAGGAGACCGACCGCAAGGCAGGATGCCCTTTCACAGCAAGGAGCTTCGCATGGATCGGGTTGCAGATTATCGCAAATGGGAAAAGCTGAATCCCACAGTCAAGAGAGACGATAAAAAGCGTACGTACATACTGGAGAAAAACCCTTCTATCGAAGAGACGAACACAACACTTATTGATGCCAAAACCGCACGGCTAAAAAAGGATATTGACGCTGTTCGGAATAAATAGCCGCACCGTTCAGCGCAACCACAAAACTCGCTCTTTTTTCGTTAATTCCAAAGCGCATCATTCCCCTGTCATTAGGGGCGTGGTGCGTTTTCTTGTATCCAGCGCACCCTTAATCCTTGTTCGGAATAAATCCTGAATTCCGAACAAGCCATATAACAGCTTCAGGCCAGGGATAATCCTGCCGACAACCGCAAGGAGCTGTTATGAACAATAAGCCAACTAAAATAAAACCACGGGCAGTTAAAGCCGGGGTGGCCGCTGAGTATTGTGGATTTAGCCGGAGATATCTCCACGATCTTACGGCGCAAGGACGGCTACCTGTCCACAAAGTCGGCCCCCGCTGCTTCGTCTACGACATCACCGACCTAGATCGCTTTTTGGATGACTGCCGGGTTGGGGGGCAATCATGAAAAAGCACCCTTCGCCATTAACGTCCATCCGCCAGCATTGCCTCGACTGCTGCTTAGGCCAATCCATCGAGGTGAAATATTGCGGAGCGGCAGGCTGCGATAGTCACCCGTTGCGATTCGGGAAAAGGGTCGAAGGCCTGAACGTCCTGAAGACCATCAAAGCCCATTGTGTCCAATGCGGTGGATGGGAAGAAGCTCCGAAGGATTGCCAAGCAACCGACTGCGCTCTGTTTCCGTTTCGCACCGGCCACAACCCAAATCGAAAGGGTCTAGGCGGTGATATTGCCAAGTACCGGAACCCTCCAGCACAACCCGCAACTGGAAGAGCGATTAGCGCAAAAGGTAAAGAGACCCCCTCAAAGGACGGTTCATCTCTAAAAGTGCAGTTCTGCCAAGGAAAAGAGCGCGTAAACGCGAAGCTAGGGGCAGAGGGATGAGCAAACTTACAAAACAGCAGGCCACAAAACTTGCATGGGTGCGGAGAATTGCGCCCGACAAGGAAAGCCGGTTCATCAAGGCATACACGCAACGCTCCTTGAAAGCTTCGATCACCGCAATGTGTTTGCAGTGCCGACAGCTCGACCCTGCACATATTCGCGAATGCGATACGACAGATTGCCCTTTGTTTAATGTGCGGGCGTACCAAGTAGCCCGCCCGCATCGAGAC
>DAOVNC010000217.1 GCA_030630445.1 Kiritimatiellales bacterium
AATATGAGCAATGTTGGCGGCCAGGAAAATCTCAGTTCAGGATTAATAAAGGAAATCCAAATTTCCCTCCCCTCGTTGCTGGAACAGAAGGCGATTGCGGAGGTGCTGTCGACGTGGGATCGGGCGATTGAAAAAACTGAACGCCTCATCCAAGCCAAGGAAAAAAAACTAGAAGCTTACGGGCGCTCTCTTTTTGATAGAAATCAAAACGGAAAATACGCTGGCTGGAAACTAGTGAAGCTTTCTGATGTTCTGAATGAGCATGGAGACAAAAGTACAGGAAAAGAAAAGGTGTTCTCTGTTTCTGTGCATAAAGGGCTAATTAATCAGATTGAACACCTGGGGCGTTCGTTTTCAGCCGCCAAGACAGACCATTACAATCGCGTTCACGGTGGCGATATTGTTTACACCAAAAGTCCGACTGGCGATTTCCCGCTGGGCATCGTGAAACAGAGCTACACACTTGAAGATGTTATTGTTTCGCCCCTATACGGAGTCTTCACTCCACAAACACATGAGCTCGGTGTCGTACTGGACTTCTATTTCAGTTCGCCAATCAGGGCAAGAAACTATCTCTTCCCGATCATTCAAAAAGGTGCAAAAAATACACTCGCGATCACTAATAAAACCTTCCTCAGCAAAAAACTCCATTTACCAATCGATAAATCTGTTCAAAAGGTAGTTGCCGAATATGTGGTTACTGTCCGAAAGGAAATCGACCTGCTCAAAAAGCTGGCGGACAAATATAAAGAGCAAAAACGCGGCCTCATGCAAAAGCTGTTGGCGGGAACTTGGCGGGTGAGTGTAGAGGAGAAAGTATGAGTGAAAAGCTGAAATACAAAACCCGACGGGGGCAGATTTATTATTTTCGCGAGGGGCCGGGGAAGCGCGGGATGCGGGTTGTCAGTTCAACCTGGGAATCAGAGAACGACCTGTGTGCGATTCCGGATACCCATGAGATTGTGGAAAATCCGAACGGTCAGGTTTCGTGCCGAAAGAAGGTAGAATCGGCTATTACACGTGAGGAGGCCTCTTATGCAGAGGATATCTGTCCGTCGATGGTGGATACGCACATCCAGCTTTTTGTGGAAATGAAAAAGAATGCAATCATTATTCATTCGAAAGAGACTTCAGGATTACACCGAGCGATTGAACTCTTGCCTGTGCATCCCAGCGTAAAGGTATCGATGCTGGCAGACAATATTCCGTTTGAACCCATGCTAAAGCTGGAGCTTACGGATAAAGAGAGCCGAACGTTTGCGGCATTTCGAATGTGCTGGATGGGCGAAAGCGGATGGATGTTCCTCAAGGAGGGCAGCGTGTTTAATCTGGTTGAAGAGTTCGGGCCGCATATCGGGCAGGAGAGTTTTTACGAACTTTATTAAGAACGGACGAAATGGGTAAAAGCCAATACAATCCAGCAAAGCATCACCGGCGGTCGATCCGTTTGAAGGGGCATGACTATGCCGGGGGAGGGTTGTATTTCGTGACGCTTTGCGCGCATCGAGAATTTCGGGCGGTGGCAGGTGGGGTGCCGTTCGGGGCGAAGGGGGCGACATGCGTGTCGCCCGTACGGGGAATTATTGCCGAGGAGTGGCGGAAGTGCGGGGAGGTGCGCGACGATGTTTTTCCTGGCGAATTTGTGGTGATGCCGGATCATTTCCATGGATTGATCAGAATCCAAAAAGGGATATCCGAATTAGGGCATGTGATCGGGGCATTCAAGGCGGCGGTTTCGCGGAGAATCCGTAGGGGCGACACGCATGTCGCCCCAGACACGCATGTCGCCCGTCTTCCCGAAGAACCCCGCATCTGGCACCGCAATTATTATGAAATGATTGTGCGCACGCCTGAGGCCGAGGCGAAGATCGTGGAATATATCCGGATGAATCCATGGCGTTGCGTGCAGGATTTTGGAAACGGTTTGTGCGGAATGGGCAATCCTGCGCTATGGAACGCGGACAAGCTGGGTATTCTGTGCAGCCGGAACGCGCCGCGCCCCAAGAGCATCCCGAAGGCGGATGTGTATATGGGCGGGTTCCATTCCCCCATGGAGCAGGAGATTTTTAAAAAGTTGCTGGAGCTGAAGAAGCCGTTGGTTTGGTGTCCGGCATGGGGGCTGGAAAAGTCCGCTTTTGCGCCGGGTGCGCACGAAGCGCTGGAAGAAAACCGGTTGTTGGTTTTGGAGATGCGAAATCTTGAGGGGGATCTGGCGGCGGCGGAACAACGAAACCGCTTTGTGCTGGCGCAGTCAGACAAACACTGGCTGCCGCATGTGACCCCCGGCGGGATGCTCGACAGACTGGTTCGCGAATTAAATGCTGGAGATAAAAAATGAGTCCATTCCGCTTTAACGAAAAATATCTTTCGCAGATTCCCGCGCTACAAGTGCTGGTGAATCTGGGCTACACCTATCTTTCCCCTGCGGAAGCACTGAAGGAGCGGCTGGGCAAGTATGGCAACGTGCTGCTAGAAAATATTCTGCGCGAACAGCTGAAGCGGATTAACCGAATTAATACCAAGGGCGGCGAATATCTCTTCAGCGAAGAAAATATCCAGTCGGCGATCCAAAAGCTGAAGAACATTAAGTATGACGGCCTGCAGAAAACGAACGAAGCGGTCTATGATCTGATTACTCTGGGCACGGCGTTGGAGCAATCCATCGAGGGCGATTCAAAAAGCTTTAACTTGCATTACATCGACTGGAAGGAACCTGCAAACAATGTGTTCCATGTGACGGCAGAATATAGCGTGGAGCGCTCTCGCAGTTCGGAGACGGCAAGACCGGACATGGTGCTTTTCGTGAATGGAATTCCGCTGTCGGTGATTGAGTGCAAGGCTCCAGATATCGAAGTGGATCAGGCGGTTTCGCAGTCGATCCGCAACCAAAGCGATGACTATATCCCGAAGCTGTTTATCTATGCCCAGCTGGTGATGGGGATCAGCAAGAATGAAGCACGGTATGCCACGGCGGGAACGGGGAAGAAGTTCTGGGGTGTTTGGAAGGAAGAGATTGAACCACGGAATACACTGAATACACGGAACTTGTCATTTGAGGAGGTTGTAAATAGCCCGCTGGATAATGAAGATAAGGCTAGCCTTTTTTCGGGTGAGTTTGCGGTGGCGCGGGCGTTCTTCGACAAGCTGGAGGATGAGGGCGAGCGGTTGGTGACGGAGCAGGATCGGGCGTTGTTTGCGCTGTGTCGCCCGGAACGGCTGTTGGAGCTGACGTTCAAGTTTACGGTGTTTGACGGGGGGATTAAGAAGATCGCCCGCTACCAGCAATATTTTGTAATTCAGTCGACCTTACGGCGGATCAAGCATCTGGATGCGGAAGGCCGTCGCAAGGGCGGAATCATTTGGCATACGCAGGGGTCGGGCAAGTCGCTGACGATGGTGATGCTGGCGCGTAACCTAGCGTTGGATCCCGATATTTCCAATCCGAGAATTGTACTGGTGACGGATCGCGACGATCTGGATCGGCAACTGGGCAATACCTTTGCAGCCTGCGGCCTGAATCCCGAACGGGCGACCTCTGGACGGCATTTGCTGGAGCTGGTGGCCACCCACAAGGCGGGAATCATCACGACGCTGGTTCATAAGTTTGATAAGGCAATGAAGGTGCGAAAGCATCAGGATGATTCGCCGGATATTTTCGTACTAGTCGATGAAAGCCATCGCACCCAGTTTGGTTCGTTCTCCGCCCGGATGCGGCAAATGTTCCCGAAGGCCTGCTACATTGGCTTTACGGGCACACCGTTGATGAAGGAGGAAAAAAACAACTTTGTCAAATTCGGTGGTTTGATTGAGCCGCATTATCCCATCGGCCAAGCGGTGGAGGACAAGGCCGTGGTTCCCCTGCTCTATGAAGGCCGTCTGGTGGAGATGGAGCAGAACAAAGCAGCCATCGATCTTTGGTTTGATCGCCACACCAGGGGGCTGACCAAGGAGCAGAAGGCGGATCTAAAACGCAAGTATGCCCGGGCGGAGATGCTGAACAAGACCGAGCAGGTCGTCTACATGCGTGCCTATGACATTAGCGAGCATTACCGGAAAGCCTGGCAAGGAACGGGCTTTAAGGCGCAACTGGTGGCTCCAAGCAAGGCGACGGCCTTGAAGTACAAGGCGTTTCTGGATGAACTGGATACGCTTTCCTGCGAGGTGATCATTAGTGGCCCCGACATGCGCGAGGGCTATGAAGAGACGGATGATGAGCCGACGGATGAAGTGATCCGCTTCTGGAACAAGATGATGTCGCGCTACGGCAGCGAGGAGGAATACAACAAACAGATCGTCAACCAGTTTAAGTTTGGCGATGAGCCGGAAATCCTGATCGTGGTGAGCAAGTTGTTGACCGGCTTCGACGCGCCCCGCAATACAGTAATTTATCTCTGCAAGGAACTGCGGGAACACACCCTGCTCCAGGCCATTGCCCGCGTAAACCGGATTCATGACAACAAGGATTTCGGCTATGTGGTGGATTATGTCGGACTGCTGGGCGAGCTGGACACGGCACTTACGATGTATGATGCCTTCGAGGGCTTCGATGAGCAGGATCTGGCGGGCACCATGACTTCCATTCAGATGGAAATCGACCGGCTTCCGCAGCGCTACTCTGATTTGTGGGATCTGTTCAAGGAGGTGAAGAACAGCTATGACGAGGAGGCCTATGAACAATTGCTGGCCGATGACGAGCTGCGGGAAGAATTCTACGCCCGCCTATCGGAATACAGCAAAACGCTGGCGATCGCCCTCTCCAGCGAAAAGTTTGTGGTAGAAATCGAGGATCATAAGCTGGAACAGTACAAGGCCGACTTGAAACGCTTTCACAAGCTGAGGGTTTCGATAAAAATGCGCTATGCGGAATCCATCGACTACCGCGACTATGAACCCAAGATCAAGAAGCTGCTGGATACTCACATTCAGGCCAATGAAGCCATCCAGTTGAACGAACCGGTTAATATCTTTGACGAATCCAGCTTTGGCGCAGTAAAGGAGGAGCAAGGTGTTTACACGGTCAAGAAAACGGATGCCGCCAAGGCAGATGCCATTGCCCATGCCACCAAAAAAGTGATCACGGAAAAAATGGAGGAAGACCCGGCGTTTTATGCCAAGTTTTCCAAGCTGATTCAGGATGCGATTGACGAGTTCCGCGCCAAGCTGCTCTCCGGGCAGGAATACCTGCACAAAGTTTCCGGCATCCGGGAGAAAGTGGTGACCCGGCAGCATGATGATGCCCCGGAAGAACTGGATGGCAATGAAGATGCGATGGCCTATTTTGGAGTAATCAAGCCCCTCTTCGGAGATGGCCAGGAACAGGCCGCCTCGGAAACAGCACGGGCCATACAGAAGATTTTGGAACCGCACATTGCCATGGTGCATTTCTGGGATAACGACGATGCCCAAAAGCTGGCTATCAATGAGATCGACGATTATCTCTTTGATGAAGTGCGCGACACGAAGGATATCGATCTGACCTTGGATCAGATGGATGAGCTTATCGAACACACCATGCGCGTTGCCCGGCACCGCACCGGAAAATGAGGCCCATTGCACACAGCATAAGCTACGGGAACAGACGGGTTCATTTTAATGTGGTGTATGCCGCCCGCAAGACACTGCAAATCGAGGTTTATCCCGACGGACAAATTCTCGTAAAGGCGCCAGCTGGAACACGCCCGGAGGAAATCGAAAAGCGTATTCTTCGCCGGGGGCGATGGATCAAGAAGCAGTTGGACTACTTTCGGCAATTCGAGCCGCGCACTCCGCCAAGAAAATATATCGGTGGCGAAACCCATCTCTATCTAGGTCGGCAATATCGCCTGAAAATACTTCGGGCTGAAGAATGCAGTGCAAAACTAATTCGAGGCTACTTTTTGATTTCCCTCAATGGCTCTACCTCCAAGCAAGCTGTGAGAGTGTTGCTTGATCAATGGTATGCCGAAAAGGCGGAGCAGCACTTTCAGGAATCCTTCAATCGTTGCTGGCCACAATTCCAACGGAAGAATCTCGCCCAGCCTGAGCTGAAGATCAGAAAAATGAAAACCCGATGGGGAAGCCTGTCTCCCCTCGGACGGCTAACCCTGAACGTGGATTTGATTCGTGCCCCCAAAGAGTGCATCGACTATGTGATTACCCACGAGCTTTGCCATCTACTGCACCACGATCACAGCCCGGCCTTCTATAAGTTGCTTGACCAAACCATGCCCGACTGGAAGAAACGAAAGCACAAGCTTGAACTGTCTTTGGTATAGGCATGTTTCCTCCTTATCCACCCAGTCGTCTTCGCCGATGAAGATGTTACCACTGGCCGAAATTTTCCAGTGGTCGGAATTCTTGTAGGA
>DAOVNC010000383.1 GCA_030630445.1 Kiritimatiellales bacterium
ATCCAACATCTTCGCTGCTTGTTGGCGTACCAACCCAATTAGGAGACTGATGTGAAAAGACACGTTCCCGTTATTCTTATGACCCTCACAGGGCTTCTCCATGCCGCCCCGCCGCAGGATCTTCCGCAGGGCCCCGGTCCCGACCAGAACCTAAAGCTCAGGGCGCCTGTGTCGCGATGGGACGATGCGCTGCCGCTTGGCAACGGTTTGATGGGCGGGCTGCTCTGGGGCGAGGGGACGAAGCTGCGTCTTTCGCTCGACCGCGGCGACTTGTGGGACGAGCGCACGCATGGTGAAAAGGAGTGGTGGGGGAAATACACCTATGCCAAAGGCAAAGAGATGATCGATGCCGGAAAGCCGGGGGTGGTCAATGGATGGTGGGACGGGCCCTATAATGGCGTAACTCCGACCAAGCTTCCTGGTGGTCGGTTGGAAATCAATCTGGCTCCTAGAACGAGGCTGGAATCTTTCGAGCTGAATCTGGCTACTGCGGAAGGCTGGGTGCATCTGGCGGATAAAACTAAGGTATCGGCTTTTTTTAGCGCGGACGAGCATGTGGCTTTGATGCGGATTCCGGGGGAGGAACCTGCATCCTATGAACTGATCCCTTCCGGGGCGACTCCCGCCGGGAGTGCCGGCCCCAGCAGTGGCGGTGCGGTCAAAAAACTAGGCTATCCGGATGCGGAACACGGGCAGGAGGGCTCGGCCAAGTGGTATGTGCAGGATGCCGCGGATGGCTTTCAGTATTGCGTTTGCGTCCAGACCCTGCGTGCCGGGGACGAGACTCTGCTGGCGATCGCCGTAACGTCCACCAATGACGATTCCTCGCCGCTGGTTCTGGCGCGGAAACGTTGCCAAGGCGCATTGCGCAAAGGGTATGCCGCCATGTTCAGGCCCCACGTGGCGTGGTGGAAAACGTTTTGGGAACAATCGGCGGTTTTCCTGCCCGCCGAAGACGCCCACATTCTCAGGCAATACTACATCGTGCAGTATTTTCATGGCGCCGCTTCGCGGCGGGGTGCTCCACCGATGCCGCTGCAAGGGGTCTGGACGGCGGATAATGGCGGACTGCCGCCGTGGAAAGGAGACTACCACAACGATCTCAACACCCAGATGACCTACATCGCCTACCAGAGTGCGGGGCATTTTAACGAAGGGCTGGGCTACCTCGATTTCCTATGGGATCGACGAAAGGTATTCCAGGATTTTGCTCGGGATTTCTACGGCACAAAAGGGTTGGCTTGTCCCGGCGTGATGTCGCTGGCCGGGCAGCCCCTCGGGGGTTGGGGGCAGTATAGCATGTCGCCCACCATGAGCGCGTGGAGCGCCCATCTTTTCTATCTGCACTGGCGCTACACCATGGACGATCGGTTTCTCCGCGAACGGGCCTATCCCTGGGCGTCGGGGGTGGGAGAGTGCATGCTGGGATTGCTGAAGCCGGATAAAAACGGCGTCCTTGTTCTGCCGCTTTCTTCGTCTCCAGAGATTTTCAACAACAGTGCGCGGGCATGGTTGGAGCCCAATAGCAACTATGATCTGATGTGCCTGAAGATGCTTTTCCTGTCGCTCCAGGAAATGGCCGAGGCCAGCGGAAAAAAGAACGAATCAAAAAAATGGGACGCAGCGGCGGACGGATTGGGCGACTACCACACGGACGACACCGGAAAACTTTTAATGAACCGGACGGAGCCTCTGCCCGGCAGCCACCGCCACCTCTCCAACTTGATGGGGCTGCATCCCTTCAACCTAATCACCATCGAGGGCGGGGAGCAGGATAGAAAATGCATTGAGGCCTCTTTGAAGGATTGGGACTCGAAAGGAACGCAGGCTTGGACAGGATATAGTTTTTCCTGGTATAGCTGTCTGCGTGCGCGCGTGGGGCAGGCGGAGGCGGCGTTGCGCTATCTGGACATCTACGCCAGCGCCTTTGTCACCCGCAATGGATTCCATGTGAATGGCGACCAGACGAAAAGCGGATTCTCGGGTTTCACCTATCGTCCCTTCACGCTTGAGGGGAACTTCCTTGCCGCCCAGGCGGTACAGGAGATGCTGCTGCAAAGCTGGAGCCCCACACCCGGCCAGCGGGATACGGAAGTGATTCGCGTTTTCCCCGCAATGCCTTGGCGATGGCATGACGCCGCCTTTCGCGACCTGCGGGTCGAAGGGGGCCACCGGGTTTCGGCGGTGCGGGAGAATAACGCAACCACTTGGCTGCGTGTGGTCGCCGGGCGCGATTCGACGGTGCGCGTCCGCGACAACTTCGGGGGACGCACCCCGAAGTGGAATCTTGTCCACGTAAACAGAGAGGGAAACAACTACGTGGTGGAACTGAAAAAAGGGCAGGTGCTGGAAGCCACCCTGCCCAAGCCGGACAAACGGCCCGACGCTCCAGCCGATTTGGCGAAGAAAGTGGTGGTCTCCGGCCCTTCGAGCATCAATCCAACCAAGCTTCCCCTCCGCATCGGCGCAGACAGCCAGGGGGGATCGCGGTTCCATGGCGAGATTGCCCGCGTACAGGTGGTGAACCGCGTGTTGGGCCCAAAAGAAATCATCCAGCTGGCCAACAAGGGATTTGCCGGCTGGATCCATGTCCCCAACTCGGTCGTTGTTTTGGATGGGAGCAACCCCCGGCAATCCAAAATGGCAGAACAGTCGGACGCTATTCCCGCCGACGGAGGGCTGGAAGGGAAGATGTTCCGGTTTGACGGTAAAGGATATCTCGAAATCCCGCACGCCGAGGCCCTCGACTGCCGCGAAGCGCTCTCCCTGTCTGCATGGATCCGCCCCGCCATGGCTACAGGGGCCGGTGCGCGCATCATTGATAAATCCCCTGTCGGCGGCTCCTCCGGTTATCTGCTCGATACTTGGCCCGGGGGCAAATCACTCCGCTTGATTACCCGAGAGCCTGCCTTGGTGGTTGAAAACGTGCTCCCCCTCAACCAGTGGTCGCACGTCGCCGCCACGATAGACGGAAAATCGGGAAAACAAATTCTCTACCTAAACGGGGAAAAGATAGCGGAGAGCGATTGAGAGGCGGGTGCTAGAGTGCTAGGGAGCCGGTGCCGGAACCACCATGACGTTGCGGCGGGCGTGGCGGATGATGGCTTCGCTGACGCTGCCGAGCAGCGCCTTGCGCAGCAGCCCGTGGCCGTGGGAGCCGAGCACAATAATGTCGACTTGAAGATCCTCCGCCTTTTCGAGAATGAGTTTCGCAGCCTCTCCTTTGAGCAACAAGGCTTGGGCATTGACGCCGTTTTCCCGCAGGGTGGAGGACATTTCGAGCAACTGGGCATGCTCTCGCCTGAACTCGTCGGCGCTGAGGTCGCGCGCGAGCTGCACGTCGCCAGGAATGTTGACGAATTCCGGGGCATAGCCGGAGAACTGGGTGGATTCGTAGGCCA
>DAOVNC010000463.1 GCA_030630445.1 Kiritimatiellales bacterium
GGTCGGCAGCATTTCGCCGGCGATCTTATACATATTAGGGATCATCAGCAGCAGCCCCTGCGAGGCCGTGAAGGTGGTCGTCAGCGCACCCGCGCTCAGCGAGCCGTGAACCGCGCCGGCCGCGCCCGCTTCGGACTGCATTTCAACCACGTTGACCTCTTTGCCGAACAGGTTTTTCTTGCCTTGGCTCGCCCACTCTTCCGCATACTCCCCCATGTTCGAAGACGGGGTGATCGGATAGATGGCCGCAATATCGGAAAACGCGTACGCAATGTGCGCCGCAGCGGTATTGCCATCGATAGTTACCATTTTTTTACTCATTGTTCAGTTAACTCCTTAGTTCGCATCCGTTGAATTACTCTAAATATACGAAAATCATGCCTGTTTCGGATTTTCCGGAACGGGTTGTTCCTCAAAAAGCGGGATATATTCCCAGAATCCCCAAAAATGAAAAGGTTTTTTGAGCTAAATTTCAAATTTGGAATCCCTCACGAAAGGGTTGAACTCACCCCGCGAATCATGGATAAATGGCGCGGTTTTTCCCAAAGGTTGGAAAAACAACACAAAATACGTAGCACACAATACGGATTAAGCCCCATGAGCCAAGACGAAACAACCACCACGAACTTCATCCACGAGATCATCGATGCCGACCTCGCCTCGGGCAAGCGTACCGAAATCGTAACGCGCTTCCCGCCCGAGCCCAACGGCTACCTGCACATCGGCCACGCCAAGGCCATCTGCCTCGACTTCGGCACCGCCGAAAAATACAACGGAAAATGCCACCTGCGCTTCGACGACACCAACCCCGAGGCCGAAGACGAGGAATACGTACAGGCCATTCAAGAAGACATCCAATGGCTCGGCTTCGACTGGGGCGAAAACCTCTACTGGGCGTCCGCCTATTTCGACACCATGTATGAATATGCAGTGCGCCTTATTAATAAAGGCAAGGCCTACGTCTGCGAACTGACGCAGGAGGAGTTCAAGGACTACCGCAGCATCCCCACCGAACCCGGCAAGGAACCACCCGGCCGCGACCGCCCCATCGAAGAAAACCTCGAGCTCTTCGAGAAAATGAAAGACGGCGGATTCGAAGACGGCGCCTGCGTTCTGCGCGCCAAGATCGATATGGCCTCCCCCAACCTGCACCTGCGCGACCCCGCCCTCTACCGCATCAAGCGCGCCACCCACCACAACACCGGCGACCAGTGGTGCATCTACCCCATGTACGACTTCGCCCACTGCATCGAAGACTCCATCGAAGGCGTCACCCACTCCATGTGCACGCTCGAATTCGAAGTCCACCGCCCGCTCTACGACTGGATTCTCCAAACCCTGGACGTTTTCCAGCCCCAGCAAATCGAGTTTTCCCGCCTGAATCTAACGTACACCGTCATGAGCAAGCGCAAGCTGCTCGAACTCGTAAACGAAAAACTAGTCTCCGGCTGGGACGACCCCCGCATGCCCACCCTCTGCGGCATGCGCCGCCGCGGCTTCACCGCCGCCGCCATCCGCAAGCTCTGCGGCATCGTCGGCATCACCAAGGTCGAAAGCATCTCCGAAATCGAACTCCTCGAAAGCTGTGTCCGCGACGACCTCAACGAAACCTCCCCCCGCGCCATGGCCGTTATCGCCCCCCTCAAAGTCATCATCGATAACTATCCCGACGATCTCGTCGAAACCTTCGACCTCCCCAACCATCCCAAAAAAGAAGAGATGGGCACCCGTACCGTCCCCTTCAGCCGAGAGCTCTGGATTGAAGAAACCGACTACACTGACATGCCCCTCAACAACAAATACAAGGGCTTCGCTCCAGGCCGCGAAGTCCGCCTGCGCGGTGCCTACCTTGCCACCTGCACCGGCGTCGAAAAGGATGCCGACGGCAACGTCGTCTCCATCGCCTGTACCTACGATCCCGAAAGCAAAGGCGGCAGCGCCCCCGACGGACGCAAAGTCAAAGGTACGATCCACTGGGTCTCCGCCGCCCACGCCATCGACGCCGAGATCCGCAACTACGACCGCCTCTTCACCGCCGAAAACCCCCTCGCCAACAAAGACGCCGACTTCAAAACCCTCATCAACCCCGATGCCCTGACCATTGGTACCGCCAAACTCGAACCCGGCCTCGCACAGGCAAAGCCCGGCAGCCGCTACCAATTCGAGCGCGTCGGCTACTTCTGCGCAGACCTCGACCACACCCCCGAGACCCCCATCTTCAACCGCACCCTAACCCTCCGCGCCCCCAGAAAGTAGAGCAAGCGTCCCGCTTGCTTATTGCAGCGAATCAAGCCCAACGGATGAATGAAAATCGGATGCCCCCGCTGTAGACACGATGCCCCCCGGCGTTGCCCAAAATCCGAACACCACCGCATTTTTCAAGATCAAGGTTTGTTGTAGGCCGGGTGCCCCACCCGGTGATCGGTCGCACCGTGCATCTGCACCGCACTACCAGCCATTCCACCGCACGCCCGGTCGGGGACCTATCTATTATACGCAAACTTCGACCCTCGGGGAAAGTATGAAGGTTAACCCCTCGCATGGCGGGCAACGTTTCCCTCACCTTGTTCGGGTAAACGTTCTCTACACATAAACCAGCGGCCCAATGGTGTA
>DAOVNC010000040.1 GCA_030630445.1 Kiritimatiellales bacterium
CCTGACCGACTATGCCGACCGCGAGGACAAGAGCGGCAAGAAGCTGTTCGTGGAGTTTGTCGAGCTGGTTGAAACGGGCGGCGAGGGCTATCTGGAATATCTTTGGCAGTGGATGGACGATGCGTCGCGCGCCGAACCAAAGCTTTCGTATGTGCGCGGTGTGCCGGAGTGGGGCTGGGTGATCGGCACCGGGATCTACATCCACGATGTCGAAGAGGAGATCAACCGCCTGTCGCGCAACCTGCTGTTCGCCGATGGCGTACTGGCCGTCGTGCTGCTGGGATTGATGGCCAGCGTACTGCTCCAAAGCCGGCGCATCGAGATCGACCGCAAGCGCGCCGATACCGGGTTGCGCGAGGCAAAGGACCGCTACCGCGCACTGGTGGAGGGGTCGAACGAAGGCTATGTGCTGGAGATCGGCGGCGAGACGGTTTATTCCAACCACACCCTGCGTCGCATGACCGGCTACAGCGAGGCCGAGCTGGCCGCCATGAAAATTTGGGAGATGCTCGAGGCCGCCTGCGAAATCAATGTGTTCGCCAGGGACCATCTGGAACAAATCTACGCGCACACGGCATCCTCAGCCGAGTTCGAGGCACGGATTGTAACCAAGCAGGGCGATCCGCTGGACGTGCTCGTTGCCACGTCCCGCATCTTCTTTTCCGAGAAAAACGGGCATGTGGTCTCGTTCGCGGAAATCAGCCGCGGCCGCCAGCATACGCTCAAAGCCTTCTATCGTCCCGATGCGGCCTACGCGCTTCCGGAAACCGACCTGCAGCGGCAGATTGCCCAGAGCACGACGGCGGGACAGGTTATCCAGGCGCTCAAGCAGCTCCCTGGTCTCGTGCGTTCAATGACCGACCAAGGCATCCGTCCAGGCATCCTGCGCGACACCATCGGTGCCGCGTACGATGCTGCCATCCGGCGCTTCATTTCCCAAGCCCTGGAAGCATCGGATGCGTCGCCCGTGCCGTTTGCGTTTCTTTCGCTCGGCAGCAACGCCCGCCATGAAATGACCCTGTTTTCCGACCAGGACAACGCATTGATCTTTGCCGATGTGGCCGCGGACCGGTTGGTCGAGCAGCGGCGCGCGTTTCTTTTGCTGGCCGACGACGTGTGCGGGAAGCTGAAGCAGGCCGGATATCCCTATTGCCCCGGCGGAATCATGGCCGCCAATCCCAAGTGGTGCCTGTCCATCTCGGAATGGAAAAACAAATTTTCCAAATGGATGCTCGAAGCGACGCCCGAATCGATTTTGGAGGTCAATGTTTTCTTCGATCTCCGCTGCGTCCATGGCGACGGGGAACTCGTGCGGGAATTGCGCGACCACGTGCAGTCGCTCTCCCGGCAGAACCCGGAATTCTTCATTCACTATGCCAAGAACTGCCTCGGCTACAAGGCCCCGCTCGGCCTGCTCGGGCGCATCCGCACCGAAAAGCGAGGCAACGAAAAAACCATCAAGGTCAAAGAATGCATCAAGCCCATCGAAACCTTTGCGCGTATCTATGCGCTCAAGCACGGAATCCAAGACCCCGGAACGCTGGCACGGCTCCGGTGCCTGCGCGAGCAGGAGGTGCTGCAGGACGAAACCCTCCGGGAAATGGTCTATGTCTTCGACTATCTCTGGCAACTGCGCTTTTTCAACCAGATCTCCGCCCAGGTTGCGCTCAGCGCCGACACCGACGAACTCGACATTGAAAAACTCACAGACATCGAGCGAGACAACCTCCAAACCGTCCTGTCCCGCATCCCCGTCTTCCAAACCCGCCTCAGCTACGACTTCCTCGGAGTTGCCGCACCTTGACGGGAGTCACGCGGTGCGTCCCGGGGAGGTGGATTTTTTGGCAACGAATGTACGTAAGCAACGAATCGGGAGGAGGGAACACGTATTCGCTGCTATTCCTTTTCTTTGAACCAGTCGCTGATATCCGGGGAAAAGCGAGGGATCGACCTTAATTGGAATAACTGGAAATCCGGGAATCGTTTGGTAATATGAACCCTGCGCGGGATAGTTTGTCCTACACAGGGGATGCGTTTCGGCAATTCAGGAGAGGGTATGGAGGTTGGTATGAAAAGATTGTTTGTCCATGGGTTGTTTTCCCTTCTTGCGTGCGGTCCGGCATGGGCCGTGGATAATCCGCTTGCGGCTTCACTGGACGGATCGGTTGTGCGCTACAACGGCGGGTATTTCGGCATGGCGGCACAGACGAACGGGGTCATGATGGCGTCGGACAACCTGGTGGATTGGACGCCGGCCGCCGACGTGTTGGAGCCGGTTGTTGGCGGGCCGCATGAATTGCTCTACCGCAATGGCTTGTTTTTCCTCTATGTGCAGAATCGGGGCTACACGGTTGCGGCCCGTCCGACCGGGCCGTTTCCCGCGGTCCAGCGCGCGAGCTTTTCCGCTGAGGACCTGCGGCTGTTCCAGGATCCCGGAGGGGAACTGTTTTCCGTCCACCGGAATATCGGCAGCAAGAAAGAAGGGGAGGTCTGGATGCGGCGCTATGGCGCGCCTTGGAAACCGAGCGGCCGGCCGCGGCAGCTGCTCGATGGCCGCCGCGGCATGTGGGACGCGCTCGACAGCGCCGATCTTGGCGCGCCGGAAATGATAGGCTATCGGGGAAACTACTATCTTCTCTATGCCGCCAACAGCCCAAGTCCGCGCACGGGGTTACGGGAAATCGGCGTGGCGATGAACACGAACCCCGAGCACTTTGACAATACCGACAAGCAAGCCGACCCCGTGCTGATGCGCAATGTGGAGCGCCTGGCGCGCACCTATTCGCCGATCCTTCCGACCGGGGAATATGCCGAGTGGGAGGGGCGCTACACCCTCAAGCCCCCTGCGGCAGGCTGGACGCTGCCCGATTTCAAGATGAAGGGTTGGCGCACCGGGGAGGGCGGCTTCGGCTTCCCGTTCGAGGACGGAAATGCACAGATCCATGCGGCCCGCTCCAAGTGGAAGACCGACCACTTGTGGGTTCGCCGCGAATTCGAACTGGTTGGCGGAATACCGGAAACGTCGGTGCTCAACATTCGCCACGAAGGTCCGGTGCAGGTCTTTCTGAATGGAACCGTGATATTCGAGTCCGCCGAGCCTACGGTGGCGTATGGCAACTTTGATGTCTCCAAGGAGGCCGCCGGGGCTTTCCGGAAAACGGACAATGTGCTGGCCGTGCATGCTGTTTCGAATCAGGACAGTGAATTCCGCTTCCTCGATTTCGGGTTGTTCGACGCCGGCACCCTCCCCGTCGAACCGACCGTATACAGCCTGGACACCCCGCGAATGTTTGAAGGGCCGAACGGCTTTGAAAAATGGCTGGTCTACCACGCCTACTGGAACGGGGTTCCGGGAACCGGGCTGGATCGAATCTTTTTCTTTGGCGAGGAGCTGGTGGTGGACGGTCCGACCACGGTGGATACGCCGGGCTATCACCCGCCTCCGGCCCAACCGACGTTTTCCGATGGGTTTCCCGCCGACGACCTTGCTTGGCGGGAGCATTGGTTGTTTGAAGGAGGGGAATGGGCATCGACGAACGGCGCGCTGCGCCAAAATCATGCCCATGAACCCGCCCGGGCCCTCCTGCGGCAGAAGCCTGCCGCAAACTATCTTTTCGAGACGTATATTCGCTTCCCGAAGAAAGGGAAAAGCGAGGTGGGCGTGGTGGCCTATAGCGATGGGGACCACGAACTGGTCATCAGCATCAAGCCGGCGGAGAACAGCTGGGGCTACCGGCTGGATTCAGGCCGGCCCGTCTCCAAGAAATTCAAGTTGCCGAAGGAGTTCAAGTTGCTGCAAGGCCCTCCGGGGTTTGAGGACGATTCCGCTCCGCTGCACCGGGTGCGGATCACGAAAAACGGTGGCTATTTCGACGTGATGCTTGACCAGTTCAAGCTGACCGCCGACAAGCCCATCATCACCCCGCTGACCGGGGCCGGTGTGCCGGGGCTGTTCTGCCGCTACTCCGCCGCCGAGTTCGACGGGGTGGCCTACACCGTGGGCTGGGACGAACATGATATCTATATCACGGGTTGGGGTTCGGCGGCGGATGGTTCTCCGGCAGGGGGGGAATGGCGGCATCGCAAGACGTATGGGCTGGAGCAGAAACGACATTCGGAGACGGGCCGCGCCTTCAAGGGCGATCTGCTCGACCAGTACGAATTCACCGTCAACGTCCGCACCGAAAAGCTGGAGGAGGGCGAGAAACGATGGTATGGCGTCGTTCCTGTTTTTGCCGGCCAGCAAAACTATCTAAAGGCCATGATCGATACCCAAAACCGCGAGCTGGTCGTTTCCGGCAAGCGCAACGGAGAGGATGTCGGACCCTATGCGCAGTCGCTGAAACGCCGTATCCCGCATCGGCACCTCTATGACAAAAGCACCTCCTATCGGGATGTGGCCGCATGGGTCTATGCGCTCCGGTCCCGATCCATTGTCACGGCGCTGGACATACGTTGGCTCGAGGGCCAGCACGACCACCTTCGGCAGGAATTCTTTGTTCCCGACGACAATATGGTGATCCGCTACGCCAATCTCAAGCGGGAGCGCGAACCTATCCTTTGGGAGGATGGCCGCTTCTACGAAGCCGACGAACCCAGCCCGGCCGCACAGCATTCCGGCATCCTCAACCATGTCTCGATCCGCCCGGAAACCGGAAACCACATCGGGTTTGGGTTTTCCTTATCCTCGGTCTTGGTGGTTGACCGAGAAACCGGGAAATTTATCCGGCCCTATGATCCGAACGATCCGCTCGGACCCAACGAAGCACTCGCGTACGACGATACCGCCGGTTCCGAAACCCTGTCCCGCCCGCAAGAGACCCTCGTTACCGTCGAGGTGGAATCGAGCTACTTCTTCCGCTGCGTCAAACTCAAGGACCGGGTCATTATCGAACTCAACGGCCAGCCGATGCTGACGGTGGAGGGGGCATGGCCCGCCTCGCAAGTCGGGTTGCTCACCGAGGGCCAGCCCTGCTTCTTTGATGGCATCACGCTCATGCACCTGCCGGGGGAATAGGGGGAGAGGTGTATTCTAAAATTCACAGGACCTCTCAGCCTTTTATTGCGGATTATTGTGCTTGCTCGGATTGCGGGCTTCTCCATACTGCCCACTCAACCCATATGATCATTGTGAGGTCTTGCCCACCTATTACGGAGAATCCATTATGAAACGACTGCTCTCCAGTATCCTTGTTTGCTTGTCTTTGGTATCGGCGCACGCCCAGCGCTCGACATTGACCGAAGTCAAATCGGTTCAGGCCTCCGATGCCGCCAAGGCCGCGATGCAGAAAATTGACGAGGCCCATCTTCTGTTGGGGCCGCAGTCGGCCGAGTATTTCGAAGGGAAGACTCCGACCGAACTCGGCAAAATCCGCGAGGCCAATCAGCAGAAGATCCGGGACGTGTCGGTGAAGTTCTACGAAGACAATCCGGATGACCCGTTTCGCTGGGAAGGCGTGCTTCACATGATCATGGTTCCGCCGGATTTTGTGATCGAATTCAAAGAGGGCTATGATACAGCGGGGAAAGCCCGCCGGGATTTCATCGTCGTCGACGAAGAGGCCAGGGCGGCCTGGTTGAAAAAACTCGATGGATACAAAGTGGCTCTCGCCGCCGCAGACGACGCCCCTTGGGAGATTCAGGAAAAATTTGTTTCGCTCGACTTTAAGATGAAGATCGGGGCCGCTCGGCGTGCCCAGACATTCAAGGATGATATGTATCGGGATGCGGGCGATGAGATGGCCAAGCGCTTCCCCGAGGGTTCCGCGGCCCTGTCGTTCTATTTCACAGACCTCCGGTTATCCGGCCGGCAACGGACTCCGGCTGAGATAGATTTCTGGAAATCCCTCACCGAGAGCCCCAATGCCATAGTTAGAGAACGGGCCAATGCCGAGCTACGCGTGGCGTCCGTGAGAAGCGAGCCGATGGAACTCAAGTTCACTGCGGTCGATGGCCGTGAGGTCGATCTCGCCAAGTTGCGTGGGAAGGTGGTGCTTGTGGATTTCTGGGCGACGTGGTGCGGCCCCTGCATTGCCGAGTTGCCGAATGTGAAGAAGGTCTACGCTGAGTATCATGACAAGGGTTTCGAAATCATCGGCATTTCCCTCGATAAGGACAAACAAAAGCTGATCGACTTCTCCAAAACCAACAAAATGCCCTGGCCGCAATATTTTGACGGCAAAGGTTGGAGGAACGACATTGCCAAGAAGTATGCGGTCACCTCCGTGCCCGCGATGTTCTTGTTGGATCAAAACGGTGTGCTCGTCACCTCCAGAGCCCGTGGTCCGAAACTTGAGACGGAAATCAAGCGCCTGCTCGGTCTCTGAATCCCGAAATAGTGAAGAGAATAAAATAGGGCTCGGCCATGAGTCGCCAACGATTTAGGTTACAAAGAATCGTTGTCTTTGTAATCGAGAACCGTTCGGGTATTCCAATACCTTTTTGTGAGCGGAAAAAAACATAAGGAGATCGCCATGTTCAATCCTGCGTTTTGGTGGACCATTGTCGGCATCGTGCTGATGATCTGCGAATTTGCCGTGCCGGGCCTGATTCTGTTTTTCTTTGGGGTAGGGGCCTTGGTTACCGCACTTGTGTCGCTGTTCTTTCCGCTGTCGCTCACCTTGCAACTCGCCGTGTTTGTCGTTGCTTCGCTGGTGTCGCTGTTCGGACTGCGCCGTTTTCTGAAAACCATCTTCACGGGGCGTGCCACGGCGGTGAACGCCGACGACTCAGTATCCGATGGAATGGTCGGCGAAGAGGCCGAGGTGACCGAACCCATCGCGCCGGGCACCCCCGGCAAGGTGTTGCTGCACGGAACCGCTTGGAAGGCGGAGTCGGAAGAGATGCTCGAGGCTGGGCAGGTCGTGGTGGTGGTGAATCAAAGGAGCCTGACGCTAATCGTTAAAAGAAAATAAGGAGTAGACAAAATGCCAGGACCAATACCAGGATTGATTATTGTTGGAATTATCGTTGTATTCGTGGTTATTTCGATTGCGAAAACCATGCAGATCGTGCCACAGCGGCACGCCTTCATCATCGAGCGGTTGGGCAAATACTCCAAGACGCTCGAAGCCGGGATGCACATCCTGATCCCGTTCATCGACAAGGTGGCCTACAAGCATACGCTCAAGGAACAGGCGGTGGATGTGCCGCCGCAAATGTGCATCACCAAAGACAACATATCGGTGGAGGTTGATGGTATTCTCTACATGCAGGTGATGGATGCAAAGAATGCCTCCTATGGCATCAACGACTATAGCTTTGCCTCCACCCAGCTCGCCCAGACCACCATGCGCTCGGTCATCGGAAAGCTCGATCTCGATAAGACCTTCGAGGAGCGCGAAACCATTAACGGCGCAATCGTTGCTGCCGTTGATGCCGCCTCCGACCCCTGGGGCGTGAAAGTCACCCGCTACGAAGTAAAGAACATCACTCCGCCGCAAAGCATCAAGGATGCCATGGAAAAGCAGATGCGCGCCGAGCGTGAAAAGCGCGCTGTGATTGCCGAGTCCGAGGGCGATCGCCAGTCGCAAATCAACGAAGCCGAAGGAGCAAGGGCGGCGGCTATTGCCCGCTCCGAAGGCGAAAAACTCAAGCGCATCAACGAGGCTGACGGTCGTGCCGCTGAAATTCGCGCCGTCGCCATGGCGACCGCCGAAGGCATTACCGCCATCGCCAAATCAATCAATGCCGAGGGCGGATCCGATGCGGTCAACCTGCGCATTGCCGAGCAATACATCACCGAGTTCGGAAACCTCGCAAAGGAAAACAACACCATGATCATCCCGACCAATTTGTCCGACGTCGCCGGTGTGGTTGCCACCGCTAAGGAAGTGATCAGCAAGATGGGCAAATAGCCAACACAGAAATGTGTGGGTTCGGAATGGCCGACTTCCAGCGATTGGACGTTGGCTTTTTCTTTCTCAAAGGTCGGGAATAGGGCATAAACCCGCGCATGGAGATTTGTGTTTTGTTGCCCGGAAAGATCAAGCCGAAGGCACTGGTTCCTGCGCAGGAGGAATATGCCAGGCGGCTGAAGGCTTTTGGCGTCGAGGTGCTGGAATACAAGGATGAAAAGGTTTCGTCGCGCACGCCGGAGCAGACGAAGCAGGCCGAGGCGGAACGGATTTTCAAGCGGCTGAAGGCGGGTGACTATCTGGTGGCTTGCGACGAGCGTGGGAAAAAAATCCAGACGCTGGAGCTTGCGGAGCTGATCAAGAACTCACGCCGCGGCGAATTCCCCTTGGCGGGAAAGCGGCGGATGGTGGTGGTGATCGGCGGTGCGCTGGGGTTGGCCGAATCCGTCCGGCAAAAGGCGGATGCGGTTTGGTCGCTGTCGTCGCTGGTGCTGGCTGGCGGCGTTGCGCGCATTGTTTTGCTTGAAGGGCTCTACCGGGCGTTTACAGTGGTGGACGGGCATCCGTACCATAACGAGTAGTTGATTATGAGAATTTTACTTTGCTGGATTTTGACTGCTGGGGTGGCTCTTGCGGCGGAAGTTGCGGTGGCGACGAATGGCGTGGCGGTCGTGGACGATACCGTGGCTACGAACGATGTGAAGGTTGCAGAAGCCGTGGAAGCCATGGCGGTCGAGAAAAAGGACGAGGATACGGAAGCGGCAGAGGTTGCGGAGGTGGCTCGACGTGCAGCGGCGGAAGACGTGGTGAAAACATTGCCGGGCGTCGATCCGTGGGAAGCCTTCGAGCCGCCGCCGGATAGCAAATTCGACTGGATCCAGCTCACGTCCGGCGAGTGGCTGAAGGGCGACTTCAAGGTGCTGTACGATTATACGCTGGAGTTTGATAGCGATGAGCTCGACCTGTTGGAGTTCGACTTCGAGGACGTCAAGCAACTGCGCACCCGGGGAATGAAGACCCTGTTTGTCGAGGGCGACGGCGGGCGCCGCGACACGTCCATCCTGCGCGGTGTGTTGGAAATCAAGGAGGATCAGGTCACCCTGCGTCGCAGTGAACATGAGGTGACCATTCCGCGCGGGAAGGTGATCTCCATCGCGGATGGAAAGCAGCGCGAGCGCGACCATTGGTCGGGCATGGTGTCGATCGGGGTCAATGCGCGTGGCGGGAATACGGACACGGCCGACACGACCGTAATGGCCAACCTCAAGCGGCGAACGGCAGCGACCCGCCTCAATGCCGACTATCTGGCCAACTATAGCGTGGCCAAGGAGATCGAAACGGCCAATAACCAACGGTTGAACGGTTATTATGACCGGTTCCTGACCGCCCGCTTCTACTGGCAGGTGCTTGCCGGCGAATACTATCGCGATCCGTTCACCAATATTGACGGCCAGTATTCCCTCGCGATGGGAGCCGGCTACGATTTGGTGCACACGTCAAGGACCGAGTGGGGCACCAATCTCGGTGCGGGCTACCAGGAGCAGCAGTTTGTGTCGGTCGAAGCAGGTAAAGACGACTCGTCGAGCTCGCCATTCATCACGGCGGGCACGCGCTTTGACCGCGAGGTGACCGGTGCGATCGATTATCTTTTCGACTATAGTTTGCGCCTGCTAAATGAGGACAATGGCCAATATACTCACCATATGCTCACTAAGCTGTCTTTCGACATCGTCAAGGATCTCGACTTCGAAGTCTCGCTCATCTGGGACCATATCCAGCAACCGCAGCGTGATGCCGACGGAATCTTGCCGGAGAAGGACGACTACCAACTCATCGTCAGCCTGGCCTACGATTTTTAAGGGCGGATTATTCGCCTGAGGCGGATTTGTAGATGTGCTTGAGGATCAGGGAGCTGATGCCCTGCAGTGCGCCGAGGTGCGGCAGGATTTCGAAATCAATATTCGGGTAGGCTTCTTTTTCCTCTTCGACAATGCGGGGGATGTCGTGGGCCACATGGGTTCCTGCGGCCAGAAAATAGGGGAATACCACAATCGATGTGGCCCCTTCCTCGGCTAGGTCGGCGATGGCGGAATCCATCTGCGGGCTGGAGATTTCCAAAAAGGCGCTGGCCACCAGACCGAATGCCGGCCCCGAGTTTTCACGGATACGATCGGCCAGGCGGCGGACTTCGTCGTTGGAATCCTTTCGTCTGCTGCCATGGGCGATAATCAATAGTGCTTTCATCTATTTCGTCTTTCGGTTGGCCGATGGGCTGCACGCCCACTCAGGAAGCAATGATAGCCACCATGGGGCGGGGCAGGCAACCACAATTCCGCCCGCAACCCCGTGCGACGCTAATCCGGCAGAATTTTCTTCTATATGCAACAGCAACATTGATATGGTTCCCGACCATCCGGCATAGGTTGCCGGGAGGAGTGGTTAGCGATACGGGAGAATATTATGGGTCTAGGTATTATTGATATTATTGTTTTTGTGGTTTTCGTGGCTTCGGTAATCGGGATCGGCCTATGGAAATCGAAGGGGGAAGAGACACACGGCGAAGACGGTGCGGCGGACTACTTCCTCGCCGGTCGCGGCCTGACCTGGTGGTTGGTGGGCTTCTCGCTGATCGCGGCCAACATTTCGACCGAACAGTTTGTCGGCATGACTGGCAAGGCGGCGGATTGGCTGGGAATGGCGATTGCCAGCTATGAGTGGATGGCAGCGATTACCTTGGTGGTTGTGGCCTTTGTTTTTCTTCCTACGTTCCTCAAAAGCGGCATCTACACCATTCCCGAGTTTTTGGAATACCGCTACAACTCGTTTGCCCGGACCTTCATGGCCGTCTGCACCATGATTATCCTCGTAGGAGTTCCGACCGCATCCGTTATTTTTTCCGGGGCGAAAGTCATCACAGTGTTCTTTCAGGGACAGAGTTTACTCGGGCTCGACCTTGGTAGCATTACGGTCGGGTGCTGGATCATCGGCATCCTTGCCGCCGCGTATGTATTTGCCGGCGGGTTGAAAGCCTGTGCCTGGGCCGACCTGATCCAAGGTGCCGCACTAATCTTGGGCGGGGTGATCATCACTGTACTCGTCTTCAATGCGCTGGGTTCCGCCGATCCCGAAACGTTGGCCGCCACGGCCGCCAACCCGGAAGTAACCGCCGAGGTTATTGCCGATCAGGGGGCGATGGAGCGGTTTGTTTCCTTGAACAAGGCCCCATTGCCTGAGGGCAAGCTGCATATGTTCCGCGAGGCCAGCGATCCGGAAATTCCATGGACGGCCCTGATGCTTGGCCTATGGATCCCGAACTTTTTCTACTGGGGCCTCAATCAATACATCACCCAGCGCACGCTCGGATCGAAGAGCTTGAACGAAGGGCAGAAGGGGGTCGTTTTCGCAGCAGGCCTTAAGCTCATTATTCCGTTTGTTGTGGTGATTCCCGGCATCCTTGCCTTCAACCTCTTTAGTGGAGATCTCAAGGAGCAGGCGGAGATTAAAAACCAAGCTGTAGTTCAAGAGTTCAATGCAGGCAAAAAAGAGCAAGTCTACGTCTTTACCGACACTTTTGCAGAGGGACACTGGGATATTGCCATGCAAATGGCTGCCTCCAACGCTGCACTACTTGATAGTGGAGTCACCATCTCCGCCGATGTAACCCCTGCGGCACTACTCGATGTCAATACCGAGTTTATCAATGATGTGAAGGCGATGAACAGGGGAAGGAAAAAGGAAGAACGCGTTCCGTTCAGTACTAAACTGGTTGGCTACGACTACGATGCGGCCTTCCCAACCCTGCTTCGCAATGTGTTGCCCCGGGGTATTGGAGTCATGGGCTTTGTGCTTGCGGCCATCTTTGGTGCGGTGGTTAGTTCGCTGGCTTCGATGCTGAACTCGGCCTCCACCATTTTTGCGATGGATATCTACAACAAGGCCAAGAAAAAGACTACGCAGTTTGAGTTGGTAACGGTGGGCCGCATCTGCACGGTGGCTTTTGTGTTGATTGCCATCTTGATTGCGCCCAACCTTGGGAGTCCCAAGTTTGGCGGTATTTTCACCTTTATTCAGGAGTTCCAAGGTTTCATCAGCCCGGGCGTTTTGTCCGTGTTCCTGTTTGGCCTGCTGGTGCATAAGGCGCCGCGCTCCTGCGGAACGGTTGGCCTTCTGCTCAATCCAGTTCTGTACGGTGCTCTGAAATGGATGCCAGCGACGGCGGGCATTCCATTCCTCAACCGCATGGCTATCTGCCTCGGCGTGATCCTCGCCGTGCTGACGGTGATGACGATTGTGAAACCGCTGCCGGAGCCGGTCAATATGCCGGTGAACGCGAAGATGGACATGTCCACCACCAAGGTAACGAAAACGTGGGGATGGGTTGTGGTCGCATTTACCATCGTGCTCTACATTATCTTCCGTTAAACCTTCCGGAAAGAAAAGGCGCTCTGTCCAGAGCGCCCCGGCTGTTGAACAACCCCGCCGCTCTGGCGGGGTTGCTCTTTTTCTGGAGAAGTTGGTACCGTCCCGGAATCCTTTAAGGGAAAAGTCTCGTGAAAACATTTATCGGCATATCGTCGTTCCAGATTCTCGCCATGTTTCGGCGCGGGCTTTTCTATAGCTATCTGGCCATCTATCTCCGGCATTTCCTGGGTCTTTCGGTGACGATGACCTCCCTGTTCGCCACCCTGCCGATGATCCTGAACGTCCTGTCCCAGCGCTATCTGTGGGGGACATATTCCGACAAATACCAAAGGCGGCGATCCCTGATCATCTGGGGGGAGATCCTCGCCGGGATCGGAACCATTCTTGTGTGGTATTTCCATCGGCTTCCCGACGATAAAATCCATGCCGGCTGGGTCGTCATCATTGGCCTGACGGTCATCGAGGTATTCTGGTCCATGTCCAACATTGGATGGAGCGCGCTGATTTCCGATGTGTATGATGAAGAGGATCGCGGGCGCATCATGGGGAAGCTGGAGGGCTTGGGGGGCGTTGGCCGGATCATCGGCATTGTCGCCGGAGGCCTGCTTTATGATAAAATGGGAACGGAATTCGCGGGCTGGGGATTCTACAAGGGCTCCTTGTTTTTCATCTCAGGCGTCGTGATGTTCTTGTCCGTATTTCCCATGTTGCTGGTACCGGAAGGAGGCATCAAAAAAAGGCGCAGGGATGCCAGCGGCCTGACGGAGCCAAGCGCGTTCCATCCCTCCTATTTTGTGCTATTCATCCTTTCGATGGCCCTGATCAATTTTGGCCGAAACTCTGTCGCCGTCACTATGTCCCAGTATTTGACGTTGGAATCGGGCTTCAACTTGTCGGCCATGACGCTAAGCCATTTTTTAAATATCCGATCCATGGGAATCATCTTCACCGGATTCATTACGGGTTGGCTGTTGAAGAGAACCGGGACCAGGAACCTATTGGTTTTTGGCGCTTTTGCCGCCGTCGGTTCGCTCTTCCTGCTTGGGACAGCGGGCGCCCTGCTGAATATAGGCATCAGCAACCTGCTCATGGGAGTTTCGGAAGTGCTCATCATGGCGTCGTCCTACCAGCTCGCCTCCTCCTATATCCCGGCCGAAAAACGCGGCGAGCTTTTCTCCATTTTCAACGCCACCTTTTTACTAAGCTGGGGGATCGCCGGAACCTGCATCACCGGCCCCATCACAGACCTTCTGATTGCCATGGGTCGGTCGCAGGTTTTTGCCTACAGGGTCTCCTTCAATACGGCGGCCATCATCACCTTGTCCGGTATTGTATTGCTCCTTTTCCTGTTCAAATTGGAACAGGCAAGGGCGAAATAGACAAATGCAGCACATCGGAAAACCGTTCCGACTTGCACCATGGCCCGTTTTTGCTAACGTTGGCAACATGATGAAAAAAATTCTGGTTTTAATGTTGGGCATGGGCTGCGTAGGCATGGCGCTGGCCACCGAGAATGAACGCCGATGGTTCGTGGACGGCAATCTGGTCTATGAGCGGGGGAGCGCGCTGAGCACCGAATACCTGCAGAAGCATGCGCCGGACTTTTCGAAGAAACTGGCGGGCATACTGCCGTGGGTGGTGCGCATCGAGGTGAGGCACTCGTTTGAAGGAAACGGCTATAAGTCGAACCACGGCACGGGGATCATCCTGAAAGGCGGAAAGGTGCTCACCGCAAACCATGTGCTGACCGAGAACGTGACCGGCGAGACGCTACAGGTTGTTTTAACGCTGGCGGATGGACGGATATTTTCTGCTTCGATTGAAAAACAGGGCGAGAAAGATTGGGCCCGTCTGCAGATGGAGATCCCGGACGGGCAGGAGAAACTACTTGAATCCCCGATTGTGATAAAGGCGGCGACTCCCGGCGAAACTGCGGTTTTCATCGGCTACCCGGCCCGGTTGGGGCTCGACGGGCAGGGGCAGGTGAAATCGTTCCACAAAGGGGATGAAGCGCAGGGAATTTCGGCAGACAAGCTTGCTCCCATGCTCGTGGTGGCCTCTGCGGAGGATCTGGACGCAATGACCCTAAAGCCGCTGGCAGGGTTCCCCCCGGTAGGCGGGATGAGCGGCGGGCCGATCATCAACCTGAAAGGCCAGTTTATTGCCGTGCAACACGCTGTTTCCAAAACCACGGAAGATGCGACCGGGAAGATTCTCTACTACAAG
>DAOVNC010000006.1 GCA_030630445.1 Kiritimatiellales bacterium
ATTTGGGGGCGTCGAGTGGGCGCACGATGGTGGGCACACTGGACGACGGCAAGCTGTCACTCAAGGAGATGAATCGGTTCTGGAACGGGCCGACCGAAATCCGGGGCACGCTCCTGTGGGATTTCGTTCATCTCTTCCGCAATATAAAAGAGGGCATCGCCCTCGCGAAAAAGGAGTTTGGCGATGGACTCGTTTCCATGGGCATTTGTACCTGGGGCGTTGATTTCGGCCTGTTCGATGGGGATGGGAATCTGCTGCGCAATCCGGTCAACTATCGCGACAGCCGCACCGTTGGCATGTTTGAAAAGGTTTTCGAGAAAGTGCCCAAGGACGAGGTTTTCGCCCATACCGGAATCCAGTTCATGGAACTCAACACACTCTACCAGTTGATGTCGCTTTCGCTGGAGGACTCGTTCCAGTATCGCAGTGCCAAGACGCTGCTCTTTTCGCCGGATTTGCTGAGCTACTGGCTCACCGGAAATAGGGTGGCGGAGCGCAGCATTGCGAGCACCTCGCAGTTCTACAACCCGGCCACGAAGGATTGGGCGTACGGCCTGCTCGAAAAACTCGGCATCCGTACCGACCTGTTTGCCGAACTGGTTGACCCCGGCACCGTGATCGGCGATACCGACGGCCTGCCCGTTGTGGCCGTTGGAGGGCATGATACCGCCAGCGCCTTTGCCGCCGTGCCGGTGGTCGAGGGCGAACACTGCGCCTTCCTGAGTTCCGGTACCTGGTCGTTGCTGGGTACCGAGCTGTCCGAGCCGGTTATCAACGGCGATGTGCTTGCGGCCAACTTTACCAACGAGGTCGGTGTGTGCGGAACCATCCGCTTCCTTAAAAACCTGACCGGCCTGTGGGTTCTTCAGGAGTTGCGCCGCAACTGGAACGAACAGGATTGCGACTATTCATGGGCCGCCATGGAACACATGGCGCTCGAAGCCCAGCCTTTCGAGTTTTTTGTCAACCCGAGCGACGAGGTGTTCGGCGTGCCCGGCGACATGCCCGCCCGCATTCAGGACTATTGCGAACGCACCGGGCAGGGGCGCCCCGAAACCCACGCGCAAATCCTGCGCGCCGCCTACGAAGGCCTCGCGCTCCTCTATGCCGACGTCTACGGAAGCCTTGAGCAGCTCACCGGCCGCACGCTCGATACGCTGCGGATTGTCGGCGGCGGAAGCAAGGACAAGCTGCTCGACCAGCTGGCGGCAAACGCTACTGGCCGCACCGTCGTCACGGGTCCGATCGAAGCCACCGCAACCGGCAACCTGATCATGCAGATGCTAGCGATGGGCGACATCCAATCGTTGGAAGAAGGGCGCACAATCATCCGCAATTCATTTGCGCAAGAATCCGAAACCTATGAGCCGCAAAATACGGCAGAGTGGCAGGATGCGTTGAAAAAATGGCGGACGCTCAAGGGGATTTAAAAAACGCCGAGCCTTTAACTCCGATAGGCCGCTAGCTTTCCTCTTCGTAGGTCATGAGAAAGTTGAAGGCGAGGTCGTCGTCGGAGAGTCCGCCATACATAACGCTGACGACCTGATCCTGGGATCCAAGCAGTTCGGTTTCGGTCATGACCAGCTCCAGCCCGATGTGGTCGGGGCGGAAGACCGAGAGAAACATTCCGAGGGCAATCATGACGGATGCCGCCATGGCCACCGCGGGTTTCCAGTAGATGAACGTAGCCTGTTTCTGTTCGGGAACGAGTCTGCGGGCTTCGCGTTTGATGTTGTTCAATATTGCTTCGGACGGTTCTTTCGATGCTTGGACAATGCCGCGGGATCCTGCCAAGGCGTGCTGGAAGCGGCGGCAGGCCTCGCAACCGTGCAGGTGAGCGGCAAGCGCTCCGCCGTGCTTGCCGGAAATTTCGCGGGAATCCTGCAATAGGACACATTTTTCTGCTTCATTGCATTTCATGATAGGGCCTCCTGCAACTCGTCATATTCTTCCTTTAATGTAGAACGCAGCTTGGTCAGTGCATATTGCATCCGAGCCAAACAAGTATTGATCGAGCACTTTTGAATCTTTGCAATCTCCTTGAAGGAGGTGTTGGCGTACATCCGCATCAAGAAAACCTCCTTTTGTTCCGGGGACAGCATTTCCACAGCCGCGTCGATCCGTGTTCCGAGGTGGGTGCCGCCGACCTCCTCGGCGGGCGAAATGCCCGGTGCGGGGAGGCGGTCTTCGAGCGTTCGGTCGTCACTGTCTCCGCCAGCCGTGCTCTGCATCGACACATTCCGCTTGTTGCGCCGCGCCCGGTCGATCACCAGATTATGCGCAATCCGGAACAACCAGTTCAGAAAGTTCTTATGCTTGAACTTATGGACATTCTTTAGTGCCCGAAACCAGGTTTCCTGAAAGATCTCATCGGTATCCTCGCGCCCTTCGGTCATTTTTAGAATGAACGAATAGAGCGGACGCTTGTACTTTTCCACCAGTGGTTCCAGCGCATTGGCGTCGCCTGCCAGATAGGCGTTGATGCAATCGATGTCCGTTTGGTCCATTTATCCAGGCTCTTCCTCCGTGCGCGAACAACGGGCACGGATGGGGGTTATTGTATGAATTCCGATTTGATTTTCCCGGAGATGGGATCGTTTTCCAACTTTACGCCCATGCCCTTGTTGTTTTCCAATTCAAGGATAAACCAATCCGACTGGCCATTCGGATAATAGCGGATCAGGTACAGGTCTTCATGGGCTTCGTCCGCATCCTGCCCATCTTGTTCAAAATCGGCCACTTCCAACCCCTCGGGAAGGAATCGGTGGATCTCTTTTTCGATGCCGCCCGCATCGCCAGAGGATTCGCCATCCACATAGCCGAGCCGCTTCAGTACATCCTGGTCCAGCTCCCCGTCGGCGGAGTTCGTGCTGGTGTTGGCTGCTGTCTCCGCCCCCAGATAGATCTCCATCGTTTCGTGGTTGAGGACGAGCGCCATGGTCTTTTCGCGCATGATTGCCGTGCTGCGGGCATACTTCGCCATGCGATCGATGGTGCGCGCCGCGCTTCGTAGCTTTGCGCCCTTGTAGGTGTGGGCAAAGTTGGGAAGCGCTACGCCTAGGAGGATCAGGGAGATCACGACCACCAGAATCACTTCGATCAGTGTGAATCCATTTTTGAGTGAACGAATGGATGGGTGGATTGTTGGATGGCGGTGGTTTGGAATCGCCTCCTTGCGCTTCCATCCACCCATAAATCCATGAATCCAGTGTTCCATGGCTTTCCTTAATCCCAGTTGTTGACGGGCGTGCCCTTGGGCGAGGTGCAGGAGAGATCAAAGGTGTGGGTGTTATGCGATCCCGGAGCGGCATAGACAAAAGGCGTATCCCAGGGGTCGGTTGGGATCTTTTTCTTTTCCATATAGGGGCCACCCTTGGATTCATCAAGCAGGCCTTCCAGGCTGGAAGGATAAACGCCGTTCATCATTTCGTATTCCTGAATCGCCAAGCCCAATGCGTAGATATTTGATTGGGCCTGAGAGATCTGTGCTTGTTCCGTCCTCCCTCCCATGCGGGGAATTGCAATGCCTGCCAGAATTCCAATGATAACCACGACGAGGATGATTTCGATTAGGGTGAATCCCGACCGTTTGCCCAGATGCTTATCGCGTTTTTGATTATTCATGAGTTCTCTCCTTCTAGGTTTGTTAGACGTGCAATGAATCTGTCAGGGTGAGTACCGGGAGCAACAGGGCAACGGCGATTCCGCCGACAACCAAGGCAACCAGTACAATAAGCAGGGGTTCGAGCACGGTGGTGCAGGTCTTGACCATGCGGTCGAGTTCCGAGTCGTAGCGCCGGGTAATGTGCGAGAGCGATCCCGCCAAGTCGCCGGTTTCCTCGCCAACGGCCAGCATATCGATCATCAGGCGCGGGAAGATTTTCCCCTGTGCAAGGGGCTGGGAGATGCTGGAGCCGTCGGTAACACGCTCTCGGGCATTTCCGATCTCGTTGGAAATAACCACATTGTCGATGGTTTTCTGGACGATCCCAAGAGCTGGCAGAACTGACACGCCATTATGCAACAGAGTGCCGAGCGTTCTTGAAAAATGGGCGTAGGCGTTGGCCGTGATAATCGAACCCATGATCGGGATTCGCAATACGGTCTGATGCCAGATTCGCTGGCCCTTCCCGTGCCTGATCCATTTCTTGAATAGGCTGACCCCAGCAACGATCAAGCCCAAAAGGATCAGTCCGTACCGTGTAATGAAGTTGCTCATGCCCATCAGGATCAACGTGGGTTTTGGGAGCGTTGCCCCCATGTCTTCAAAGGTTCCTGCAAACTTCGGGACGATAAAAATCATTAGTCCGATGACGGCCGACCCGCCAATAATCATTACGATGGCGGGATAGGTCAAGGCGGCGATCACTTTGCCGCGTGCATCGTGTACCCGTTCGTAGTGGATACAAATATTTTCCAGCGAATTGGGCAGGTTTCCGCTGGCTTCGCCGGCGCGGACGAGGTTGACGTAGAGCGTGGAGAAGGTTTCGGGGTAGAGCTCCAGTGCGTCGGAAAACGAGGTGCCTTGGATAATCTCGTCGCGCAGGGTGGTCACAATCTGCCCGACCGCGCTTTCATCCTTGCGTGCGGAGAGCGTGTGGAGCGCGCGGCCGATCGTCATGCCCGAGGCCACCAGATCGGAAAGCTCGCGCGAAAAGAGCAGGAGATCCTGCATCTTCATTTTGGGTTTGCGCTGGAAGCCGAGTTCGAACTTGAAGCGCTTCCCATCGCCGGAACCCTGATTGACCGTCTTGGTGGTTTCGGTGATCGATACCGGTATTTGCCCCATCGACTCGATCTGCCGAACGGCACCCGCGCGATCAGCGGCCTCGACAACGCCGTCGATCCGCTCACCCTTCTTCGTGCGTCCTGTGTATTTGAAATGCGCCATGGTAATCCATACCTAACGATGTCGATCCGTAAATATTTCCAACGTTCGAGAAGAATAATGGAAGAGCCGGAAAATGGAAGCTTGAAAACTTTTGCCGCCGGCCCCTATTTTCCGAAGATTTCGATTTCGATTTCGTAGAGGCTGTAGCCCCATTGGGTGACGGGGTTTTCCATGTTGATGCGGACGAAGCGCGCCTTGGCCGGTTCGATTTTATGCGAATCGGCGGATGCTTTTCCGGTGGCCTTAATGGCCGGGCGGTATGTTTTTCCGTTGGTGGATAGCTCAACAGTGTAATTGTTGGGGAAGGCGTTTTCCCAGTGGAGGGTGGCGCCGTCGACGGTACGAACCTTGCCGAGATCAATGACGATGCTGGCGGGGTCGCGTGTCTGACCGCTGGACCAGCGGCTGTCGCGGGCCGAGGTGTTGCCATCGGTTAATTTTTCGGGAACAAGGTTGTGGGGCGTGTCCGAGCGCGTGGCGGTGACTTTGCATCCGAGGGCGATGTTTACGGGCAGCTCAAAGCCGGCGAGCCGGGCGATGGCGTATTTGTCGATGGCCCGGTCGTAGATTTTGAGGTTCTTGATTTCGCCAACGAATCCCCCTCCGCGACCGGGAAGTGCGCCGATGGTTTCCAACGGGCATAGCGATTGTGCGCGGGTTCCTGTGAACTGGGCGACCTGCTTTCCGTCGAGGTAGATGGCGGTGGCGCGGCGGGAGCCGACAAAGGTCAGCGTCGAGAATCTGCCTTCGGGAAGCAAAACCTGCGAGGCTTCGCGGGTGGCCGCGCCATCGGGGCTGCGGAGCGGGCGGGAGGTGTATTTGTCCAGTCGCGAGAAGCCTAGCCCGCTTCGCGCGATTTCTGTTTTTTTCTTGGTCTTGGGATCCTTTTTGGTGGTCGTGAAGCGCAGGTCGGTCTGGAGTTCGGCGATGCGGCTACCGAGAATAGTGGCGGGCACTGTCTGTTCCACTCCGCTGGCGGGCTTGATCTGCATGGATGCGGTCCATGGGAATTCGAGGTTCTTACGTTCGTCGCCGGCCCCGCCGAGATAGGGTAGCAGCGGGATCGAATCGGCGGGGGTTTCGAGGGTGTAAAGGGTTTCTCCGCTATCGAAGACCAGTCCGGTTTCGGGGTCGGGCGCGCGGACATGCCGCCGGAGCAGGCGCACGTCCGGGATGGCTTGCAGAGGCTCAACCCGTTTCCCGAAGTCGGAATAGGTTGCAGAGCCTTTGGTGCCCCACATTTTTTCGCCCATGACGAAGAGGGTGGGCACGGTGAGGTCGGCGATTTCATACATGGTGTATCCGTTGGATCCCATGTCGTTCCAGACGTGGAGCTTTCCTCCAAGGAGGTTGGGATCGTCCGGGGCGGGATCCTTCTCCTTGTTTCCGGTAAAGACGGCCGGTGTCCAGTTGTTGTATAGCCCGCCGTTGCTTACGCCGTAGTAGCCCGCGCCGGGAACGATGTAGGTGCGGCCATGGTTGGAGTTGATGTATTGGTAGCCTGCGGCGGACTTGGTTTTGGCATCGGACGAGACCCACATGTCGATGATAATGTCCGTGTCGGGCTGGGTGGTGCCGGGCATGTGTTCCCATCCGCTCCAAATACGCACCGTTTTTCCGTGTTTGGCGCGAATGTATCGGTTCATGATGTTGATGTATTGGCGGAACCCTTCGCCGAGAGCGGCCCACTCCTCCTTGTTGGCCGAGCCTCGGCGATATTCGTCGGTGCCGATATGGACATCGCTGGCATCGAAGAGCGGAATGAATTCATCGAAAATCATTTTCATGAGTTCGACGGTTCCGGGATTGTTGACATCCAGATAGGAGTCGCCGAGCTTGGGGTGGCGCAGGTCGGGGCGGAGGCGGGTGAAGCAGTAGGCGTGGCCGGGCGCATCGATCTCGGGGGTGATAACCGATGCCGCGCAGCTGGGCGAACGCCTGAAGCTCCCGGATCTGTGTTTTGGTGTAGAAGCCATCCTTGTTGGTCAGTTCGGGCAGGGTGTCGCACTCGATGCGGAAGCCGGGGTAGGTTTCCGCACCGAACGAGTTGTCGGAAATATGCAGATGCAATTCGTTCATCTTCAGGAATCCCATCGTGCGGATGTAGTCCTTGAGCGTTTCGTAGGGAAAGAACTTGCGTCCCACGTCGAGCATCAGCGCCCGCTTGCGGTAGTCGGGATAGTCGGCCATCGTTCCGCAAGGAATTCGGGGCGATTGCATGGCGAGCTGCAACAGCGATTGGGTTGCGTAGAAAAGCCCCGTGGCCGTCGGGGCGGAGGCTACAATGCGGTTGGGTTTGATGGTGAGGGTGTATTGCTCGGGGTTTGATTTTCCGTCGGCGGGTTTGATGGCGAATGCAATGACGGCGGATTTCTTGCCGATCGGAAGTTGGGATGCTACCGCGCCGACACTGACCAGATCATGGCTGAACTGCTCCATGATTGGCTTGAGCAAGGCGAGCTGTTCGGCGGGGCAGATCAAGGAAGCCGATGTGATATCGAAGTGCCCCGAACTCGCGGTCCACTCATGGGGTGCGGGGATAATGTTGGGCATCGTGCTGGCCGAGGGGGCTCCATTCGCATTTAGGATGGAAGAGGCCAGGAAGGAGGCAAGTAGCAGTGTTCTCGAGAACTTTTTAAGGGGGGTCATGGGCTGTCCTTTCTTTGGTTTTAATTGGGCAGGAAAAAATAGTTGTTTCCAGTGTGGTTGGTCAAATGAAAAGCGTGATGCGACCGCCTGTGTCTATGCTCGGGGATGGAACTGCTGGTGGATCGACTTGAGGCGCGCGGGGTTGACGTGGGTGTAGATCTGGGTGGTGGCAATGTCGGCGTGTCCGAGCATTTCCTGAATAACGCGCAGCGGCGCACCGTTATCCAGCAGGTGGCTGGCAAAGGAGTGGCGCAGGGTGTGCGGCGTCACATTTTTCATGATGCCGGCGTCCTTGGTGTATTTCTTGATGATCTGCCAAAGCCGCTGGCGGCAGAGCGCGGTTTCGCGCTTGGAAACGAAGACATTCTGCAAATGCGGGTTTTCGCAGAGTAGGGGGCGGACTTCTTCGAGATAGCGCTTCAGCAACCGGCTGGACTCTTCGGCCACGGGGATGACGCGCTCCTTGCGGCCCTTGCCGATGCAGCGGATGTAGCCGTCGTCGATATGCAGGTCGGAGAGCTGGAGATTCGATAGCTCGGAGACCCGCAAGCCGGAAGCGTAGAAGAGTTCAAGGATGGCGCGGTCGCGCACACCGAGTGGTTTGCGCATATCCGGCGCGGCCAACAGCAGGTCAACTTCCTTTTCCGACAGGGTATCCGGCAGGATTTTCCACAGCCGGGGCGAGTCCATTGTGTCGGTTACGTTCCGGTCCAGCAGACCCTCCTGCTGGAGATAGCGGAAAAAGACCTTGATGGAAACGAGGTGCCGCGAAATCGAGTTGGTCGACATCCCCCTCGCCTTCATCGCCATCAAATGGTCGAGGATTTGCTTGCGGCTCACTTGATTGAGCGAGGAGACGCCCTTTTGCGCAAGGGAGTCCAGGAATTGTTTAATGTCATCCGCATACGCCTTGCGCGTATTGATGCTCAGCCCGCGCTCCAGCGAGATGTAGTCGAGAAAACTTTGGAGTAGGGCGTTCATGGGCAAGTGGAATTCGGGAGTTGCATGGTTGAATTACCGTCGGTTTTTCCATTCCGCTTCGGCTTTTGGGCGAATGGTTAGATCACGCACCATAACGGTTCTTTATGCGCTCCTTGACCAATCCCCATGGGGCGCCGGTTTCCGGGTTTTGGTGGTAAAGTGCGAGGCGTTCATCCAGCTCGGCTTTGTCGGATTTGGAAAGCTTAACTGCTTCTGGAATTTCAGCCACACTCAGGTTGAGGATGTTTTCTTTAAGTAGCGTGCTCATGGGTTCTGGATACCCCAATGCGGAATGAATTTCAATCTTTCAATGATGCTGGAATTAGGGGTTGGGGTTGCGGGGGTGTTTAAAAGCGCAATCGAGCTTGCGCACTCCAAAACGCACAATATGGAGTGCGCTGGCCCGAAGGGCGGCGAAGCCGCTCGACAGCGCTTTTGAACAAGCGAAGCGGGTGGTGAATTAGCACTCCAGCTCTTCGCCGGTGAGGAGCTTGTAGGCCTCCAGATATTTTTCGCGGCTTTTCATCACAATCGCTTCCGGCAGCTCGGGTGCGGGCGGGGTTTTGTCCCAATCGAGCGTTTCGAGGTAGTCGCGCACAAATTGCTTGTCGAACGAGAGGGGGGATGAGCCGGGCTTGTAGGTGTCGGCCGGCCAGAAGCGCGAGCTGTCGGGTGTCAGCACCTCGTCGATCAGGATGAGTTCACCGTCCACCATGCCGAACTCAAACTTGGTGTCGGCAATGATGATGCCCTTGGTGAGCGCATAGTCGGCGGCGGTTTTATAGAGATTGAGGCTGATGTCGATTAGTTTTTCCCCCAGTTCTTCGCCGACGATCTCGTTCATCTGGTCGATGGAAATATTTTCATCGTGGCCTTCGTCGGCCTTGGTGGACGGGGTGAAGATGGATTCGTCGAGTTTGCCGGCCATTTCATACCCCGGGCGCAACGGCATGCCGCCAATGGTGCCGGATTTTTGGTATTCCTTCCAGCCGGAGCCAATCAGGTAGCCGCGCACAATGCACTCGACGGGGAGCAGCTCGGCTTTTTTAACGAGCATGGAGCGTCCCTTCAGGAGTTCGGCGTGTTCCTGCAGTTCGGCCGGGAAGTCGGCCACATCGGTGGAGATCATGTGGTTTTGGACGATGTCGCCGGTGCGGTCGAACCAGAATTTGGAGATCATGTTGAGCACCTGCCCCTTGTCCGGAATGCCGTTGGGCATGACGCAGTCGAAGGCCGAAATGCGGTCGGATGCGATGAAAAGGTATTGGTTGCCGAGGTCGTAGACTTCGCGGACTTTGCCGGTTTTGAATTTTTCGATGCCTGGAAGTTCGATTTTAGTTGCTGCTGGGGTCATGCTTCTATCCTCAAGTTAATGGTTTGAAATCGCGCGTACTTTACGAAGCAACCAAGCCCGGCGCAACAGGAATCACGCATCACTCGTTACGCATTACGGTTTTACAACACCATGTCTTCAAGCGAGAGACGACTGATGTTTTCGAGCGAGTCGGTCACGGCGTCGGCTTCAAGCAGGTATTCGCGGTCGTAGCTGTTGGTCACGGCAAGCACCTTTAGTCCGGCCCCCTTGGCCGAGACGATGCCGACCGGGGTGTCCTCGATGGCGACGGCAGTGGCGGGATCGTCCAGTCCGAGTTTTTTAATGGCCAGCTTGTACGGTGCCGGATCGGGCTTGCTCTTCTGGGTGTCTTCGGCCGTGACGACCTCGCTGAAGGCCTCTTCAATGCCAAGATTGGAAAGGATCGGTAGAATGTCTTCTTTCAGCGCTCCACTGCACAGTGCAAGCGGCAGTTTGCGCGGAATGCTCTTAATCAGCTCCACGGCACCGGGCAGCGGGGTGGCTTTGCCCGCCCGGACGAGCTGCTGGAAGAATTCCGCCTTTTCGGCCATCATGCGTTTAAGGTCGCGTGCGCAGATCTTTTCGCCGTTGGCCTTGAAGGCTTCCCTGAATGCGTCGCGGTCGTCGAAGCCAATGTAGGTTTCGCAATATTCCTCCCATGGAAATCCTTTTCCGAGGGGTTCAAGCACATCCTGGAAAGCGCGAAAGTGCATCGGCTCGCTATCCACGATGATTCCGTCGAAATCAAATACTACCGCATTGAGCATTAAAGAATCTCCAAAAGTTGGGAGAGGGAGGTAACCACAGCATCGGGTTGGATGGCAAGGCAACGCGCATCGTTTTCGCGCAGGCGCAGCGACCGCTGGTCGCCGGCGAACAGCACCGTCTTGCACCCGGCCTGCTTGGCGCAGTAGATATCGTTCAGCATGTCGTTGCCCACATACACGGTTTCCTCCAGCCCGATGCCGTGGTTCTTTTTCAAAAACTTTCCAGCCTTTGGAAAAAGCGCCTTCGAGGGCTTGGCCCTCAATTCCTTGTACGACCAGATGCAGCAGTCCGGATCGAAGCCGCACTGCTCGGTGGTCTGTCCGAAAAAGGCAGGGAAGAGCAGGGGGGTGTAGAACTGCGCGTTGGAAACAATGCCCAGTGCCATACCGCGCGCCTTCAACGCCTCGATGGTTTCAATGCTTCCGGGCATGGGAAAGACCGGGTTCACGCGGCACTCGTATTCCACGGCCAATCGGCGGATCTGGTCGAGTTCGACCTCCGTCGTCGTCAGGGTGTCCGTGTTGCGCAGAGAATCGATGATCTTTTTCCAAACCTTGGTGATCTCCACTTCCGGAAAATCGACGCCGGCAGTGTGCCCGGCCTTGTGCCATTCGAGGATTTCAGTTTTGAGTAGACCTTTGCCAACCTGTCCGGCTTGCTCCAAATCGCCCCCGAAACCGGAAGCCACCAGCGCCTGCGTCAAGGCCTCCGCCGTATCCGTTGCGGCGGCGGTGCCTACATCGCCCGATCCTGAAACAAACAGGGTGCCATACACATCGAACAGCACCGCTTTCACCTGTCCAAGCGGGTTAAGTTGTGGTTGGGTTGTGGTCGGGAGCGGTGCCAGCGGCGGGCAGTTCCGGCGGATACTGTCTTCGAGAGGATTCATAGGTGTTCGGGTGTACGTTATTTCACGACCCCGAAGGTCGGCCCCTCGAGGGTCGCTTCCTTGGGATTGATCTTCATCTGCCCAACCAGCTTTTCGGGAATTTCCTTGGTCTTGAAAACCGGCAGAACGGGGCGGGTCCCTGATTCTTCCTTGTACGTGTAGGGGACTTGCTTGTATTCCATCCCCTTCTGCTCAATCAGCAATTGGCAATAAAATATTCCGCCCGGACATTCGCCAACCAGCACTTCTATTTCCGAGGGTTCGCCTTTGGTTAGCCTAAACCAATCCCCAATGACCATATGTTGGTTGACCATTGGAAACTTGCGGTTGTTGTCATCATCACTGTTCCAGCTTGTAACCTTTCCCCTCCATGCGGGATAGCTTGCATCAATGACCAGACGGCCGCGAACCCGCACCAGCAAGACATCGTCCGCAATGCCGCAAAAACGGTAGCGTCCGGTTTCCGGCGCTGAAATCTGCCCTTCGTAGTAGGCCACCCAATGCTTGGGTTTAACGATGTTTTCGACCCCGTAGGCTTTTGGTGCGGCATCGGCCGACATGTGGGGAAACATAAAGAAGGAGGCATATTTTTCCTTGGGTGCCTTAAAATAGTCGCTCAGGCGATTCTGCTGCCATCCCTTTGCAAATCTGTTCAGTGCCGCAATGTACTTCCCGTCGTCCATGTTGGTCGGCTTGCCGTACTTCGTCTGCTTTAGGTCGTAGAATGTGCCGGTGAGTTCGTTGCCCATGGACTTGTTGCTGCCAAACAGATCCCCGATGTCTAGGTCGAACCCCAAGCTTCCAAGTCCATCTCCGCCCATGTTGCCCAAGCCGCCTTTTACCCCGGTAATCTCCGGCATTTTTATATCGGTAAAGTTTTTGGGCTTGGAAACGATGCGCTTGCGCAACCGGGGTTTGGGCTTTCGCTTTTTCACATCCACCGGAACCTGTAGCTTTTTCGGTGGCATTTTGGGGCGTTTTACCTTCTTGGCTACGAAATCCGGTTCCTCTTTTATAATCACCTTTACCGCCACAAACGAAATGGCCACAACGAGAAGAACGGCATGGATCGCCAGGCTGACGACCAAAGCACTGGATTTTGAATGATTTGCAAAAAAACGTTTTTTCTCCATTTTGTCGCCTCCTTAATGGCTTATCATGGATTTGTATGATCAGAGGTTCATTTTTTCTGCAGAAAAACAAAATGCTTCTCGGTAGCTTTCAAATCCCCTGAATTCCCGCAGGTATAGGCCTTTATTGCAAAACTTTCCTACGGTATTTCCATAGTCTGTCAGGGGATGTCATGTTCCGTCTTGTAGAAAAATCGCATATTTGTGTATATACCATCGGGCACCGTAACAACTCAATACAAACCTATAATCAGATGGGTGGGTGCCGGATTTATCAATGGGCACTATGTCCCAAGTTGGGTGAAATTTGAAGCCTGTTTTCCCGGATGGGTCAAGATTTATAATCGGTGCGCGCCACATCGTCCGCCAGCACCTATGTTCGCAGTAGGTTGAAGCGCCGGGGTTGCAGGAATTTACCGAGCAGTTTGTCGGCATTGGATGCGGAGACTGTGCCGGGTTCGGTGGCGGCGAGCCTGCGGTAGATTCCGAGCAGTCGGTCGCCATATGCTTTCAAGCTGTAGCGCTCCTGCACAACCTTCCGGTTTTTTTCAATCAACGTTTCATTCGCCGAAGGATTAAACGCAGGAAGTAGCCCGCGATCTGCCGGGTTTTCGACGAGGTGGCGGATGACGTTGCGTTGAAGTTCTTCATAGCGTTTGGAAAAACTTCCTTTCACCGATCCATTCAAGCGGGACGGGCGGGTCAAGTCCCCCTTCCAAGGCGCGATGTGTCCCTGCCGTTGTTCATGGTCGAAACAGGTTATTCCACAACTCCGAATGTCGGCCCCTCGAGGGTCGCTTCATTGGGGTTGATTTTCATTTGCCCAACCAGTTTCGCGGGGATCTCTTTGGTTCTAAAGATCGGCAGAACGGGGCGGGTCCCTGATTCTTCCTTGTACGTGTAGGGAACTTGCTTATATTCCTTCCCTTTTTGCTCAATCAGTAATTGACATGAAAACTCCCCGCCTGGGCACTCTCCAAGGAGAACCTCTATTTCCGACGGCTCGCCTTTGGTCAATCTAAACCAGTCACCGATAACCATCTGGTCCTTTGCTAAGGGATACTTTCGGCTGTTTTCATCATCGCTTCTCCAGTTGGTAATCTTTCCCATCTGCCTATGGTAACTTGCATCGATGACTAATCGACCTCGCACCCGCACCAGCAAGACGTTGTCGCCAATACCGCAGAAGCGGTAGTGCCCGGTTTCCGGCGGCGAAATATGCCCTGTGTAGTAGGCCGCCCAATGCTTGGGTTTAACGATACCGTCGACCCCATAGGCTTTCGGGGCGGCATTGGCCGATATTTTTGGAATCAGAAAGAAAGAGGTATATTTTTCCTTGGGTGCCTTGAAATAGTCATTCAAGCGATCAATGTCCCAAGACTTGGCAAAGCGGTTCAGCGCTGCCATATAATTCCCGTCGCTCATTTTGATCGGCTTGCCGTCTTTAGTCTGTTTCAGGTCGAAGAACGTGCCGGTGAGTTCATTGCCCATGGATTTGTTGCTGCCAAACAGATCCCCGATGTCTAGGTCGAACCCCAGGCTTCCAAGTCCATCTCCGCCCATGTTGCCCAAGCCGCCTTTTACCCCGGTAATTTCCGGCATTTTTATATCGGTAAAGTTTTTGGGCTTGGAAACGATCCGCTTGCGCAACCGGGGTTTTGGCTTCCGCTTTTTCACATCCACCGGAACCTGCAGCTTTTTCGGCGGCATCTTGGGACGTTTTACCTTCTTGGCGACGAAATCCGGTTCCGGTTTTATAATCACCTTTACTGCCACAAACGAAATCGCCACAACGAGAAGAACGGCATGGATCGCCAGACTGACGACCAAGGCGCTGGATTTTGAATGATTTGCAAAAAAACGTTTTTTAGTCATCTAAATATTCCCTCTGATTTTTAAACGCATTTGCTTATGGAATCGGGGCAGCTCCGATGAATACGCGAATAAGTACACATTAGTAACTTATTCTAAAGAGAGGGTCAAGGAGTTCGGTTAGGGCACATCTTTTCTATTGTCTTTTTTATGTTCGCAGCAGATTGAAGCGCCGGGGTTGCAGGAATTTACCGAGCAGTTTGTTGGCGTTGGATGCGGAGACTGTGCCGGGTTCGGTGGCGGCGAGCCTGCGGTAGATTCCGAGCAGTCGGTCGCCGTATGCTTTCAAACTGTAGCGCTCCTGCACAATCTTTCGGTTGTTTCCAATCAACGTTTCATTCGCCGAAAGATTAAACGCAGGAAGCAGCCCGCGATCTGCCGGATTTTCGGCGAGGTGGCGGATGACGTTGCGCTGAAGTTCTTCATCGAGAATGCCGAAGTCGACCTTGCCGTCGCTGACCAATGCGGTCTTGGCCTGCTCGAAATAGTCGGGCGTCCAATCCTTGGAATAGGCGGCGTAGCTCCACTTCATCGCGGCTTCCAGTATTTTGAAAAACTTCCTTTCGCCGACCCATTCAAGGGGGACGGGCAGGGCGGTGTAGAGCGTTGAAAGGTCTAGCCCCTCGTCCGCAAAGTCGGCGGTGATTTCGGGAATATTGCGCCCGAGGAGCATCTTGCCTTCGAGCCACGGTTCGAGGAAGGCGAGGCCGAAGCCTTCGGCAATGCTGGTGGAAATCAAGGCCTCCGCATTTTGAACCAGTTCGGAAAAGTCGTGCTTTCGTCCCGCATCAAATTCGACGGGAAGGTCCAGTTCCTCCGCGAATTCAACCCATTTGTTGTAGTAGCCCTGCCAAACGGGGTTTTGCGGAGCGAGTGTGCTGACAAAGCGGTAGTTCTCCGGCGCAAGCAGGCTCCACAGCAAAAACTCGCCTAGGTTCTTGCGGCGGATGGCGCGTGCGGGATAGACAATCGTGCGGGCTCCGCAAGGCGGGGTTGTACATGGAAGCGCCGTCACGGCGTTGGGGAGTTCGTGCACGTTGGGGATGCCGATGGCTTCGAGAAATGCCTTGTCGCGGAAATTGATCGGCGCATACCAGATGTGGTCGGCGATGGGATACAGAATGTTTTCAAGTTCCCCTCCCAGGTGTTTGCGCAGGAGTTCGTAGTTTTCAGGGCGGCCATCCTCGGCAAAGTCGTGCGGTTGGAGCAACAGTCGGCACCCGGCATTGGCAAGGTGCCAAGCGAGTTGCGGGGTAAAACTGTTCTTTCCGAGCGAGTGGTTGTGGATGTGCCAAATGTCGGGATCGCGCCCCAGCAGGCAGCGGGCGGTAAAACGCAAATCCTCCGCCAATTTTCCACCCTCTGGAAGAGGGTCGTCTGAATATTCCAAGGGCTGGAAAGGTTCGGTCAGCGGGGTGAGCGAATCGTCCGGTGCAGGAGCTTCGCCGGTGAGAACAAGCACATCCACGTTATCGCCCAACGACTTAACCGCACGCTCAATGACCCTCGTCACCCCGCCGGGTCGCAAGTGGTAGTGTACGATGGCAACTGCTAGCTTTTCGCTCATTTCTCAATGCCGAACTTTTCACGGTATTCGGGGATGTCGATCATGGGCGGGCGTTCCTCTTCGACGATTTCGTAGGCGATCTGCTCGAAACTTTCATCGTTGACCTGGAACTGGCGCAGCAGGGTGTTTAGTTCGGGGAGGTCGCCGATCACACCGAGGGCTTCGGCGCGGAAGAGGAAGGCGCGCAGGATGCCGAAAGCCATCTTGCCGAGGTCGCGCGTTTCCTGGTTGCGGTGGACGCGCTGGTCGAGATCGACTTGCGCGATGGCTTTCATTCCCCATTTTTCATAGACATCGATCAGATGCGAGGTTTCGACGCCGTAGCCGATAGGGAAGGGGATTTGATCGAGCACTTCGCGGCGCACGGCATATTCGCCCGAAAGCGGTTGGATCAGTCCGGTCAGATCCGGGAAGAACAGCGAAAAGAGCGGGCGCACGAGAATCTCCGTCACGCGACCGCCACCGGAGGGTCGCACCCCTTGCGAGAAGGCCAGCGGCCGGTCGTAGAAGGCTTTGACGTAGTGGACTTCGGGGCGATAGATGAGCGGCGCAACGAGGCCGTAGGCAAAGCGCGGGTGGATGTTTTTTATATCGGCATCGACATAGACGATAATGTCGCCGGTGAGTTCGTAGACGGCCTTCCACAGGTTTTCACCCTTCCCTTTCTTTTCGCCGTATTGCGGCAGGATCTCGGCGGAAAGATGAACGTCCGCTCCAAACGTAGCGGCGATTTCGCGGGTGTTGTCCGTGGATCCTGAATCGATTACGGCAATCTCGTCTAGCAGGGGATAGCGATCCATCAGCTCCGATTTGAACATGACGATCTCTTTGCCGATCGTCTTTTCTTCGTTGAGCGTCGGCAGGCAGAGCGAGATCTTCAGTCCCTGCTTTTCCTTTTCTTCCACCAGTTTCTTGATGTCCCAGAACTGGGAGTGGTGGATGGTGTTGTTTTTGATCCAGTCATTCAGTTCCATGGCAGAATTCTCCGTCGATGGCTAGCAGCACGGCAAGGAGCTGCGCCAGTCCTTTGTAGATGGGTTGGATACGGATGGTTTCGTTTAGGTCGTGCAGGTTGCTGGCTTCCGTGAGTCCGAGTGTCACGGCGGGCAGATTGCGGCTGATGAGTTCGGAAACCTCCGATATGCTAGGGAATATTCTGGGCTTCAAATCCAGCTTCTCCATGATCTGGCGGCAGCACTTAACCAGCGGATGGCCGACATCGATCCCGCCGGGTTCGCGGATGGAGACCACCTCGAACTCAATTTTCGCGTTATACTTCGATGCAATGTCGGCGACGATGTCGTCGATGCGCCCGCGGATTTCCCGGACGATTTCAGAGCCTTCGCTCTTGACCTCGAAGCGCAGGCTGGATTGCGTGGCCATCACGTTGTAGCTCTTTCCGCCGCGCACCGCGCCAAGCACAATAGATGTTTTCGGCCGCCGAGGAACCGGGATTTCCAGCATGCGGTTGATGACGTCGTTGAGCGCAATGATCGCGCTGCTTTCGCCGACGCGCTGCCATTCGAGTTCCTCGGGCAGCTTGCAGGTAATCAGGCCGCGGAACATGCCTTCGGCGGTGTAGCTCAGCCGGCCGAGCTGGGCCCCTTCGATGCAGATGCCCGCATCGATGGGCAGGCGGTTGTTGTCCATGAAAAACCGCAGGCCATCCAGGTTGCCCCGGCCCAGCCCCTTGGTGCTGGCGAGCAGAACAAGGTTGGCATTGAGCTGGATGCCGAGCGTTTCAAGCAGGGAGGGCAGCGTGGCCAGTGCAGCCATGCCGAGGCTGTTGTCGGCTACGCCCGGGCCGATGATCTTATCGGTGCGCACGCTGATGGTGTGGTCGGTTTTTTCCGAGTGAACCGAGTCGGCATGGGCCACGAGCAGAATGTTTCGGGAGGGATCCTTGCCTTGGATAATGCCGACGCCGTTGCCTGCCTCGTCGGTGGAGACATTCTGCAGGCCGCATTCGGTCATGCGTTGTAAGAGCAATTTAACGCGGGCTTCCTCTTCGAAAGTCGGGGCGGGAATTTCGCTCAGCATGATCAGGTTGGCGATTAGCGTCTCCTGTATTCCCGCCGCGCCTTCCTTCATCTTTGGCAAGAGCGCCAGAATTTCGGCGATGGTCTTTAATTGTGTATCCATAGAAAACCCCAGGTTGGTTCCAATGCACGACATTAGCAGAGCGGGGCCCTCTGACCAACATGCAATGGGCTGATTTCTACAGAGTTGTTAATAGTGCTTTCTTTCAAATTCCTGTGCGGTACCCTCCCGCTAGGAAAGGAAATATCATGAGCGAGAATATTGGATTTGTTTCGACGCGGTTTGCCGGAACGGATGGGGTTTCACTTGAAAGCGCAAAATGGGCGAAGGTGCTTTGGGACCATGAGTTCCGGAGCTTTTGGTATGCCGGGCGCCTCGACCGCGACCCGGACGTGAGCTACTGCGTGCCCGAGGCGCATTTCGGACACCCGGAAAATGTTTGGATCAACGAGCGCATCTGGGGCAAGTCCTCCCGCGATCCGGTGGTGAGCCGCCGCGTCCGCGACATGGCGGAATACCTCAAGACCACCCTTTACGGATTCGTCGACCGCTTCGATTTGCAAATCTTGGTTTTCCAGAATGCGCTGACCATCCCGATGCACGTCCCGCTCGGCGTAGCCATCACCGAATTTCTGGCCGAAACGCGTATTCCATCCGTTGCCCACCACCACGACTTCTATTGGGAACGCGTGCGCTTTTCCGTCAACTGCGTGCCCGACTATCTCGACCTCGCCTTCCCGCCGCGCGACGACCAGCTCCAGCACGTCGTCATCAACCAAGCGGCGCGCGAGGAGTTGTCATGGCGCAAGGGTTTGTCGTCCGAGCTGATCCCGAACGTATTCGATTTTGAAACGCCGCCGCCGGAGCCGGATGGCTATACCGAAGGCCTGCGCGCCGACCTTGGCTTTGCGGAGGACGACATCCTCATCCTCCAGCCCACGCGCATCGTGCCGCGCAAAGGCATCGAGCACTCCATCAAGCTGCTGGAGTCGCTGGGCGATCCGCGCATGAAACTGGTGATCTCGCACTCGGCGGGCGACGAGGGTTATGAATACCAGCACATGCTGGTGGAACTGGCGCGCGACTCGAACGTCGACCTGCGCATTATCGACGGCCGCATCGGCGAGATCCGCCAGAAAAACCATGCCGGCGAAAAAATGTACACCCTGTGGGATCTCTATCCGTTCGTCGATTTCGTCACCTATCCCAGTCTCTACGAAGGCTTTGGCAACGCCTTCCTCGAGGCAATCTACTTCAAGCTCCCCATCCTCATCAACCGCTATTCCATCTTCGCCCGCGACATCGAACCGAAGGGGTTCCGTGTCCCGCTCATGGACGGCTATCTGACCAAGCAGGTGATCGACGATGTCCGCCGCCTGCTAGACGACGAAACCTACCGGCGCGCAACCGTGGAGCACAACTATGCCGTAGCCAACCGCTTCTTCAGCTACTCGGTGCTGCGCCGAAGCCTGCGCACGCTTATCACCAACATCCGGGGATTGGAACCATGATCAAGAATCTCAACATCCATGCATTGAAGAGAATGCGCAACCGCCTCAACCGTCTCTATGGCCCGCAGGAGGTGGAGTGCCTGTTGGAACGCATGGTTGCGCTGATTGGACGCTATGGTGTTGGATTCGAAGGCTACTCCAGAGCGACGGAACGGTGGAACGAAACCTCGTCGGTATTGATCACCTATGGCGACATGGTTCAAAACGGCGACGAGCCGCCCTTGAGGGTGCTGAAGCGCTTTGCCGATCAGTATCTGGCCGGTGCGATCGATACTATCCATATCCTGCCGTTCTCCCCCTATTCCTCCGATGACGGGTTTTCCGTTATCGACTACCGCCAAGTTGACCCAAACCTTGGAAGCTGGGACGACATCCAGGATCTTGGCCAAGGATTCAAGCTTATGTTCGATCTCGTGCTCAACCATGTCTCGCGCAAGAGCAAATGGTTTGCCGACTATGTCGCCAACATTGCGCCCTATCGCGACTTCTTCATCGAGGCCGATCCCGAGGCGGATCTTTCCGCCGTGACGCGCCCCCGCAACCTTCCGCTGCTCACCCCCGTGCATACGCGCCACGGCGACACGCATCTGTGGACCACGTTTAGCGACGACCAGATCGATCTCGACTTTTCCAACCCCGATGTCCTGTTCGAATTCCTCGATATCCTGATGCTCTACATCGCCCGCGGCGCAACCATCGTTCGGCTCGATGCCATTGCCTACCTCTGGAAACAGATCGGCACAAACTGCATCCATCTCACGCAGACGCACGAAGTCGTCAAGCTCATGCGCGACCTGCTCGACATGGTCGCCCCCGAAGTCGTCCTGCTCACCGAAACCAACGTGCCGCACGAGGAAAACATCTCCTACTTCGGCGATGGCGACGAAGCGCACATGGTCTACCAATTCAGCCTGCCGCCGCTCTTGCTGCATGGACTAATGAACGGTAGCGCATCCCACCTGACCCAATGGGCATCCTCCCTCGACGAACTCCCCGGCAACTGCACCTATTTTAATTTCACCGCCTCGCACGACGGCATCGGCGTCCGTCCCTTGCAGGGCATCATTCCCGATGAAGAGCTGGATAAGCTGGCCGCACGCGTGAAGGAGCTCGGAGGCCACGTTTCCTCCAAGGCTAACTCCGACGGCAGCGAAAGCCCGTACGAACTCAACATCACCTACTTCGACGCACTGGGCGACGATCCCGAAACCGTCACCGATCTCCACCTCGCGCGCTTTCTCTGCTCGCAGACCGTCGCGATGGAACTGCGCGGCGTACCCGCCGTCTATTTCCACAGCCTAACCGCCACGCGCAACAACCACGCTGGCGTCGAAGAAACCGGGCGCGCCCGCACCATCAACCGCAAGAAATGGCAAGAGGACGAGCTGGAGACCACCCTCGCCGACACCCGTTCCCCGACCGCGCGCGTCATGAAAGAATACCTTCGCCGTCTCCAGTTGCGTTCGCAGCACAAGGCCTTCCATCCAGACGCCGCACAAAACATTATCGACATGGGGGCGGAGGTTTTTGTGGTTGAGCGCGAGCGGGCGGGTGCCCGGGTCGTCTGCATCAGCAACTTCACCGATCAATACATGGAACTAAGGATTGATGGCCACCTGTCTGAAATCAACAAAGCCGACGCCTGCTCCGACATCCTCACCGGCCTCCGCTACATGGGCGAAGGCAAACTCATTGCCCTCGATGCCTACCAAACCGTCTGGCTGCAAATTTGAGCCTGGTTTGGAGTGCGGCGGCTGGACGACGCTTTTGAATGAGCGATAGCGAAACGGTGGCGCGGTCGGCTGTGCGGGGATATTTGAAAGCGCAATCGAGCTTGCGCACTCCAAA
>DAOVNC010000358.1 GCA_030630445.1 Kiritimatiellales bacterium
CAGGTCGGGCAAGTGCTCTTCGAGGTCCCCGGCTCCGCGCCGCTGCCGGTGCATCGCCCGCAGGTTTCACTCACCGGAAGCGTAATGGTCCGTTTCGACCCGAGCACCGCTTCCTCGAAATCGACGTCCAAATCGTAGCGCAGATCCGAACCGCGTGCAGGGCCACTGCGACGGCGTCGCCCGCCGCCCCCGCCAAAAAGGTCGTTAATATTGAACCCGCCGCCAAACACCTGCTCGAAAATGTCGGATGCATCGTGGAAGCCGCCGCCGAACCCGCCGCCGAACCCACCGCCCCCCGGCGCGAAGGCCTGATGTCCAAACTGGTCGTAGCGCGCCTTTTTATCGGTGTCGCTCAAGACCTCGTACGCCTCGGACGCTTCCTTGAAACTCTCCTCGGCGGCGTGGTCGCCGGGATTGCGGTCGGGATGGTATTTCATCGCCACCTTGCGGTAGGCCTTCTTGATCTCGTCCGCCGAAGCGGAGCTCGATACCCCCAGAATTTCGTAATAGTCGCGTTTGTTAGCCATGGTTTTTTAAATCCTAATTTCTAATCCCTAAATTCTAAACAAATTCCAACTCATCAATCATAAATTTCCAAAACAGATGCTTTTAACCTTTGGGTTTGGTGCTTTGCATTTTGTTTCGGATTTCGAATTTAGGATTTAGTATTTTCCTCCGAGTCCGCAGGACCGGAGGATACGACGACCTGCGCGGCGCGCAGGAGCTTGTCGCCGAACATATAGCCGCGGCGCACCTGGTTCGAGCAGACCTCGGCCGGATATTCGTCCGACGCCATATGCGTGAGCGCTTCGTGCTGATGGGGATCGAACACCTCGCCTACGGCCTCGATCGGAACGAGGTTGAATTTGTTGAGCACATTCTGGAATTGGTCGTAGACGAGTTTGAACCCATCCACCACCGCTTTGTCCGCATCGTGCTGCTCGGCGGTCTGCAAGCCCATTTCATAGTGGTCGAGCACCGGGAGAATTTCCAACAGCAGATCCTCGTTGGCGCGCTGGTATAGCTCCAACCGCTCGCGCTGCGTGCGGTTGCGGAAGTTCGCGAAATCGGCCTGCAAGCGCACAAACTGGTCGCGCAGCGATTCCTCTTCCTCCTCCTCGACAACGACCGGCGCGGCTTCCTCCTCGATAATTTCCGTATCGGGGAGCTCCTCCGCCGACCCCTCTTCCTTCAGCTCCGCCTCATCCGTTTTATTCTTCTTGGCCATAATCAAAATCCTTTTGTTTCCAGAGCTTGGAAAAATACGCGAAACCGCCGGACTGTCAACAGGTCATTGCGTTGCCTTTGACCCGAATGGCTCGATGCACCGTCTCCACTTCGCTGCGACGGAAGCACGAAAAAGAACCTCATAATAAAGCGAATCCACTTGGAAAAGGATGTTTCACCAGTTCGTAGCGCCCATTTTTTTTATATAGTATACTATATATTTTTACCCAATATCGCCCTATTTTAGGCCATTTTATGTCGTATACTATATGAAATAATCCGACCCAAATGACGTAGGAACAGGCCTTTTTAATTCTGGCCAAACCACAAAATGCGGGATCGGATACCTATTGAACTGGATCGAACCCGTGCTATATTGGCTCCCTTATGAATTGGAAAACAACCCGGAGACTTGCCTGTTCCCTGCGAATTCCCTGTCTGTTCATCCTGCTCGCATCGTTGAATGGCTGCGCAAAATTCAACCCGCAGCCGCAGGCCACGGAGTCGTTCCTGCAACGAAAGATCTCGAAGACCGATGGAGACGTTTCTGTTTCGATCGCGGTGCTTTCGCCCAAGGAGAGCCAAACCGTTTTTGGCCTCGATCTAGCCAAGAAAGGCATCCAGCCGATCTGGTTGGAAATCGACAACCGAGGGGATGCCCCCTTCCTGCTGATGCCGATCCTGATCGACCACGACTACTATGCCCCCCTCGAAGTGGCCTACAAGTATCGCCGCAGGTTTTCAAAGAAAAAGACCGGTCGGCAGGACGACTTTTTCAACCGCATGCACATGCCGCACTACATTCCCTCCAACACGGTTTCAACGGGCTATGTCTATGGCCGCATGGAGGCCGGCATCCGCTATGCCAAGGTCGCGATGCTCCAAGATCATGCGGATCCGCTGGAGCTTTCGTTTGCGGTGCCGGTTCCGGGGATTCGGGCGGATTTCCACCGGGTGGATTTCGAGACCCTCTACACCGAGGACGAGCTGGTCCATATCGATGATCCGAGCGAGCTGCGGAAGGCGCTGGCCGAACTGCCGCGCTGCACCATGGACAAGAAAGGAAAAAAGGAGGGCGACCCGCTCAACCTCGTTGTGATCGGAAGCATCGAATCCTTCGTCCCCGCATTCTCGGAGCGGAACTGGGACATCACCGAGGAGATTCGCCTCGGGACGATGTTCAAGACGATCAAAGCCTTTTTCATTGGATCGAAATATCAATTTTCCCCGGTAAGTTCCCTGTATGTCTTTGACCGCCCGCAGGATGCCGCCTTCCAAAAGATCCGAGGCACCATCCACGAACGCAACCACCTGCGGTTGTGGGTCAGCCCCATTGTCTACCGCGGAAAACCGGTATCAATTGGCCAGATCAGCCGGGATATCGGAGTCCGCTTCACCTCCAGGACGCTCGTCACCCACAAGATCGACCCGGATGTGGATGCCGCCCGTCTCTATTTTGCACAGGATATGTTGCTGACCCGCTCGGTGGAATGGATCGGCTATGTCGCCGGGGTCGAAAAAGCGCCACGGGATGCGCCGCGCAAAAACCTTTGCGGAGATCCCTACTTCACCGACGGCACCCGATTGGTGCTCGTTTTTTCCGGAGAGAATGTGCATCTGGAGGATATGGAGCTCTTCGACTGGGAAGCGATCCCCCTCCATTAAAACCGCTCGTCGCGGTAGGGCTTGAGACGGATGGCGCGCAGGGTAAAGGTGGCGGAGGCGCCACCTTCGGAGAGGACGTGGATCTCGTAGCCCTTGTCGTTTTGGAGCTGGGTGCTGGAGCCTTCGATGCTCGCCGGACCCGCACTGGCCTCCGCGCCCATCTGGTAGACCCACTTGCCGGTCTGGGCTTTCTTAAGTAGCTTCGGGTCATTGAAGACCAGCAGCACCTTGAAGCTGCGAACGCCCCAGCCGCCGCCAAAGTCGATGCGCCCCACCCGAACATAGGTGCGCTTCCCGGTGGCGTTCTCCACCACCACGCCATATCCGCGGCCCCCGCCCACCACAGGAACCTTGACGACTTTCTGCTCGACGACCAAATAGCCGAGGCTTGCCTCGAGACTCCCTTGCAACCCAGGGTTCTCCCGCTCCAGCGCAGCCAGCGTCCGGACGGCCATGTGATCGAGTTCCATGCGTCGATCCGTGCCCAACGTGGCGCATCCAGCACCCAGAAAGGACAGCACTGAAAGAATTAATAATTTCTTCATAAACAATCTTCCCCCGCTTGCATTTTTGACACAATACCCTTGCTTACATCTCACAATTTCAACACGTTAATCCACCTTGAGTTTGATTAACATCAACGATTCCGCAAAAAAGATATAACATAGGGTGGTTATGAATAAACTCGTTTTAACATTGCTTCTTCTTGGCATGGCAAGCCACGCCGCCACCCACCAAACCGCCGGGACAAGCTTGCTCCCCTTGGAAACCCCGCCCGAAGAATACCCCTACCTGCTTCCCTTCCTCGGG
>DAOVNC010000365.1 GCA_030630445.1 Kiritimatiellales bacterium
CGCTTCATTGCCGTCGCTACGCGCCAGCCTCACTTCGTGTCCCTCCCTTCGGTCAGGTAAACGTTCTCTACACCAAGCATCCCGTCCATTCCTACTTCCCCAATCCATCCGCGATCAAAATCAGCCGCAGCAACTCCTGCACCTGCGCATCGAGATCCAGCTCCGCCGCCACCGGCTGCAGTTTTCCTAAAATATCCACCATCTCGGTTCCGTCGGCGTAGGGACTCCGGCGCAGCCGCTCCGCAAACTCCGCCGTGCAGGCCGCCAGCTGGAAGCGCGCATCCGCATCCGCAAACCGCTTCCGCCGCGCGGAGTCCGTCACACGGCTGCTAATCTCCTCGATCGCGCCGGTATCCGCCCGGCGATAGCGGACATACACCGTGGCGATCGGATCGCGGCTTTCGCCATTCGGATCCAGCTCCAGGTCATATAGCGCCGTCACCGCCTGGCCCGATCCGACCTCGCCGGCATCCACCGTGTCGTCGCGGAACTGCTCCTTGGTGAGCTGGCGGTTTTCATAGCCAAGCTGGCGGTAGCGCAGCACGCGGTCCGGGTTGAACTCGATCTGGATCTTGACGTCGCTGGCAATCACATGAAGCGTCGCCGCAAGCCGGTCGACCAGCAACCGCCGCGCTTCGTCCAGCGTGTCGATATAGGCATACATGCCGTCGCCCCGATTGGCCAACCGCTCCATCAGATCGTCGTCGTAGGTGCCCGCACCGAATCCGAGCACGGAAAGATAGATCCCCTTGCGCCGATGCTCGCCGACTTTCTGCAGCATGGCCTCTGGATCCAGCTCACCGACATTCGCCACGCCGTCCGACATGATGATGATCCGGTTCGAAGCCCCCGCCTTGAATCCCGCGGTCGCCATCGCATAGCCCAGCTCCAGTCCCGCATCAAACTGCGTCGGACCGCCGGGTTGCAGTTTGGCAATGGCCTTGAGCAACTCTGCCTTTTGAACCAGCGGGGTATGCTCCAGCACCAGCCGCGCCTCGCCGCCAAACTGAACCAAGGCCACCTCATCCTCCGGCCCCAGCCCGTCGAGCAGAAGGGCCAGCGACTTCTTGACCAAACCCATGCGCTCCGGGGTGCTCATTGATCCCGACGTATCGATCACCAGCGTCAGCACCGCACCCCGATGGTTGTCGCGCCCGATGCGATAGCCCTTGATCCCCACCTTCAGCAAATCCATCCCCGTCCGGAACGGCGAGGGCGCCATTTCGCTATGCACGGCAAACGTCTGCTTCCCGGCAGGCGGGCGGTAGTCGTAGTCGAAGCTATTGATGAACTCCTCCGTGCGCACGGTCTCGGGAACCGGAAGTCCACCCGCAAACAGTTGCTGCCGCGCCAAGCCGTACGCCGCCGTATCCACATCGATCGAGAACGTCGAAAATGCATTCTCCACCGCCAGCACATACGGGTTGAACCCCGCCGGCTCGCGTTCCGCCAACCGCTCTGGAACCCTGTCCATTTCGTCAAGGGACTTTAGCCGATCAACCACAGGATCAAGTTCGAGCGAACTCTTAGTCCCTGCGGTGATTGTTAGGTTATCGTCGAAACCGAGTCGGTCGGATTTTCTGCTTAGATCTTCCCCGAGCAGGGCACTATCGCCATTCAGCGAATCCACCGGCTGATTTACCGGCAGGCCATCGCTCGTGGACTTATCTGCGAAACCGCGACCGGCATACCCGGAATCATCGCCCAAAACAGTGCCCGCAACGCCGTATCCCCACGTTACTTTTTCTTTCTCCTCGGCTTTCCCCTGTTTGGAAACATCCTTTATCTCGAAGTTCACGACCGTAAGCCCTTCCCTCTCCAATACGAATTCGGATCCCGCGAAATAAGAAGACCCACCCGCAACATATCCATCAGAACGAATACCCGCAGCCCTGCCGGAGGAGGCCAAATCCGGAAATTGGATATCGTGCAGGTCGAGTTTGGGAACCACGGCGGTAATCTTCGCGGTCGATTTGGGCTTGGAGGGTTTTCCCACCCGTAGTTTGTTCAACGGCATTTTCGGAACCAAAGCTGGAGCAGGTTCTGAATACAGACTCGAGGTCGAGGAGTCCACAACCGTATTTCCACCGAAATGCTCAACGGTCACCATGTCGAATCCAAGCGAGCCGAGGCCATCGCCACCCATGTTTCCCAGTTCGCCTTTCACTCCGGTAATCTCCGGCATCTTGATTTCGGATTCACCGAAAGCCGCACCTTTAGAAACGATCTGCTTCCGGAGCTTTGGCTTGGACTTGGTCTTCGATGCATTAACTGGAACTTGTAGCTTTTGGGGCTCCATTCTTGGGCGGTTAACCTTCTTGGCCACGAAACTCGCTTCCTCCTTTACGATCACCTTTACCGCCACAAAACTAACGCTGATCAGAAACAGTACGCTGCAAACCGTTCCGGTCACCAATGCCGCCCGAAGTTTGGGGCTGTACCAATAATCGGCAAACGTTGACTGGCGTACCGATACGCGGTGCGGGAGCGTCCGCCTCGCGGTGAGCTTTTCGGGAGCGGGGGCGGTTTCGAGGGCAGTGCCGAGGAGTTCGAGCGTCGCGCGCTGCGCTTCGAGCGCGGCGCGGCAGGCGGCGCAGCCGTCGAGGTGGACTTCCACGGTCAGGCGATCACGTTCGCCGAGTTCGCCGTGCAGATAGGCGATTAGTTGTTTTTCAAATGATGTGCAGTTTTTCATGATACCACCCCTGCCTGTCGCAGGCTTTGGGTCAGTTTTTTTGTTGCGGTATGGATGAGGGTCCCGACGTAGCCCTCGGAACGCTTGAGCACGCCGGCGATCTCGCGGTAGGACATCTCCTCCTGTAGCCGCAGCACCAGCACGGCGCGCTCGTTGGGCTTGAGGACGTGGAGATGCCGGAGCACCAGCGCGTGGCGTTCGTCGCGGTCGCGCTGGTCGTCGTTATCGGTGGAATAGGACGGGGCTTGGTTCGACTGCTTTTGATGCAGCAAGCGGCGGCGGGATTCCTTGCGGATATAGTCGATCGCCGTGTTGTGCACTGTGCGGAAGAGCCAGCCCTTGATCGGAACCCTGCGGACGGCGACCCGCTTCCAATTGCCATGAAGCCGGATGAAGGTTTCCTGCACCACATCCTGTGCGGCATCCTCGTTGTTCAATATGCGCGAGGCGTATCGCAACAGACCAGATTGATACTGCTCCACAACTCCCTCCAAACTCAGGTTGTTCGGCGACGTTCCACCGTCGCCCGCCCGTTGATCCATCATCTTAACGATCCTTCGTCTTGTTGCCTGTCAATAGGGTATACGTCTGCCAACCCGCGCCCCTTTGCATATTTTTGCATCTTTCTAAATTTCTGGCAAAACGCCAAGAAAGAAAGCGGATCGCGCCATGTTTCGCACCGTCCGGCACCGCCAAAATATATCCGTTTATCATATATTTGCGCCGTTAAACCGGTGATATATGGTCAAAATATCCGTTTATCATATAAATTTTCCGCCTCACAACGTTTCACTCGCGTCGCTCGCGTAAACGTTCTCTACACCAGATGGGAGTATTTTCATGCCACCTCATGAGTGTAGAACCCGCTTATCTGGAGTGCGAGTGTAGAGACCGCTTACCTGAAGTGCAACGAAGGAAGCG
>DAOVNC010000044.1 GCA_030630445.1 Kiritimatiellales bacterium
GCCTGCCACGGCGAGGACCTCAATGGTCGCGGCAAGGTGGCGACGATGCTCGATCCGTTTCCGCGAGACTTTAGCAAGCACCAGTTTGTCGCCTCCTACGAAACCCGATTCAAGGATTCCATCCGCGACGGGGTCAAGGGAACCGCCATGCCGACATGGAAGAGCATTCTCTCCGACGAGGAGATCGACAAGCTGATCGCCTTCATCAAGGAGCGGAGCCTGGCGAACGCGAAGAGCTTCAAGCGCATGGAGGTTTCGCTTCCCAAAGCCGGTGATCCGGAGCGGTTGGATTATAAAGAAAAGGGTATTGCACTGGTTCCCGGCGATCTGGACAGAGGCTACGAAGCGTTCCAGAAATTCTGCACCTCTTGCCACGGGAAGCTGGCCAATGGCAAAGGGCCGAATGCCTACGCCCTGGAACACCCGCTTCCGCGCAATCTGATCAATAAGGAGTTCCTGAACCAGTCGGCCATCGACGACGAGCGCCTCTACCAGTCGATCCTGCTGGGTGTGGCCGGCACGCCGATGCCGTCGCACGACCACCTGAAGGACCAGACCATTCTGGACATCATTGCCTTCATCCGGGCGAACACCACCGAGGAGCCCAAGTAATGAAACAAGATACCGCTGCAAAAACCATGATCATTTCCTCGGTCCTTTTCTTTGGGCTGGCGCTGACGCTGGGGTTGCTAACCGCACTGAAGTTTATTGCGCCGACGGTGGGGGAAATCGAATACCTCTCCTTGCCGCGCATGCGGATGCTGCACACCAACGTCAATCTGTATGCGTGGTTGCTACAGGCCAATATGGGGATTCTGTTTTGGATTCTCCCCCGCATTCTGCACACAAAGCTTTTTTCCGAAAAGCTGGGCGTGGCAATGGCGGTGCTCTACAACCTCACGCTTCTTGGCGGGGCGGTCTGCATTGTTCTTGGCAAGGTTCAAAACGTGGAGTATGGCGAGCTCCCTCTGGTCATTGATATCCTGATCGTGATCTGCTGGGTCATGTTTGCCGTCAACGTATTCGGCACCGTGGCCATCCGCAAGGTGAAGTATCTCTACGTGTCCGTCTGGTATACGCTCGGTGCCGTGATCTGGACGACCTTTGTCTACATCACCGGAAATATTATTACCGCGCTTCCGATGGTGACCGGGATTAACCAAGCCAACCTGAGCTGGTTCTTTGTCCACAACGCGGTCGGCCTGATCTTTACCCCGATGGGCGTGGCGATGGCCTACTACCTGATCCCGAAGCAGCTCAACACCCCGATCTATTCGCACAAGCTCAGCATGATTGGCTTCTGGGTCATCTCCTTTGTCTATGTCTGGACGGGCGCGCACCACATGATCCATGGCCCCATTTCCCACTGGCTGCAAACGGTGGCCATCATCTTCTCGTTCAGTCTCATCATCCCGGTCATCGCGGTGATCACCAACTTCTTCGGCACCTTTGCCACGGCACCGCGCTCGACACGCATGGACGGGCCCATCCCGAAATTGCTGATGATGGGGACGATCTACTACATTTTCACCTGTTTGCAAGGACCCTTCCAAGCCATCCGCGCGGTCAACGAAATCACCAGCAAAACCGACTGGGTGGTGGGCCACGCCCACATGGCCCTGTTCGGCGCATTCTCCTTCTACGCCATGGCCGGTATCTACTACATCGCGCCAAAACTGACCGGACGGGAACTCTATTCCAAAAAAATGGGCGACCTCCATTTCTGGATCATGACGCTTTCGAGCATCCCGTTCTTTGCCGTGCTGTGGATCTCCGGCGTCATTCAGGGCTTTGCGTGGCTGAATCCGGAAAACACCTTTGTGCAGACGCTCGCCGCGCTCAAGCACGCGCACGTGATGCGCCTGGTTACCGGTGGCGGCATCTTCGCGGCCTACGTCTTGTTCCTGTACAATGTATTGCAGACCTTCTTCGGGAAATATGCCGATGAAGCCGATGCCGAAACCATTTCCGAGTAGGGGGATTGAATGAAGAAACCAGACATTGAAAAAAGCCTGATCTTAACCGCGCTCGGAGCCTTCCTTATTTTTGCCGTGGGTGCCGTGATGACCACCATCGTTCCGCCGATGGTCGATAAAAGTTTTTGGGACGCCGGCGAACACGACGTGCATGAATACACCGAGCAGGAACTGCGTGGCATTGCGATCTACAAGAGCCAGGGCTGCGTCTATTGCCATACCCAGCAGGTCCGCAAGCTCGCCTCCGACCAGCGCCGCTACGGCTGGCGGCTCGTCGAAGCCCCCGCTTCCGAATCGTGGGAATACGTCAACGACAAAGACCATTTCCTCGGCACCAAGCGCACGGGCCCCGACCTCGCCCGCGTCGGCGGAAAGTATTCCTCCGAATGGCACTGGGCGCACTTCAAGGATCCGCGCAACATGGGCGAGAAATTCGAGTCGCCCAACGGGGCGTACCAGTCCGCCTCCATCATGCCGTCGTTCAAATATTTGAGCGACGACGAGATCAAGGATCTCACCGCCTACATCCAGACGCTCGGCCGCAACAAGAACTGGCGCAAGGATGCCGATGGAAATCCGTTGAACGACTACGAACAATAGCCCCGCGAGGAACCCGCCATGAGCGAAAACAAAAACGAAGACATGCTCGAAACCACCACCGAGATCAAGCAGGGCCACGCCGGAATCGGCAAGTTCAACATTGCCGTGCAGATTGTCCTCACCATCGTCTGCATCGTCTACCTCATCTTGCACTTCAAGCCCTGACGGGGTCGACATGCAGCTCGGAAAATGACGAAGTCAAAATACTCCAAGCGCCGCCGGATCATCCAAGGCATCAGCCTTGTACTTCTTTTGAGCATCCCGCTGCGGTTCGTCTGCTTCGATCTCGACAACGAATGCCTGCGGGTATTCGGCAAGGACTTTGGGCTGGCCAACATGTTCTATCCGCTCTTCCTGATCGTTGGACTTCTGATGTATGTGCTCTATCTCTCCATGAAGAAGGGCCGCATCTTCTGCTCACACCTGTGCCCCATGCACATGTTCCTCGAAACCGTCAACAGCCCCAGGTCCAAGGTGTCCGAAACCCGAGCGATCAAGGTTTGGATCTGGGCGGTTCTGTGGTCGCTCTTTTTAACCGAGGTCATCCTCTCGTTTTTCCAACCGCTGGACAACCAACTGCGCTTGATGGCTTCCGGAAATCTTCCGGTCATTGGGGTTTCCATCGCGCTGATGGCCGGTTTCATGGGCCTCTTCGTTCACTATCAGGAACACTTCTGCAAGAAAGGATGCCCCTATGCGTTGATCCAGATGCTGCTGCAGTCCGACCGCACCCGCACCATGCAGTTTTCCAACCCCGAAAAAACCTGCACCAACTGCCGAGGCTGCGACGACATCTGCCCATTCAACCTTCGTGCCCGTTTTGAGAGTACAGGCCACGACTGCACCAACTGCAACCTCTGCGCCGAGGCCTGCACCACCGAGCTAGGGCAGGGCAACACCCTCTTCCATCTCATCGATCCTGCCCTAGTTGAGATGAAATAGTCAGGCAACCCTTGCATCTCCATGAAACCTAAATGCATCATGTCGCTTAGCTATTGGTGTGAGTTTTAATTTAGGGGAAATACATGAAAAAGTGGGTCTGTTGTTTGGGATTGGTTTTGTTTGCGGGAACGGTCGGTGCAAAGCCGGAGTCTGTTTTGGAGTTTCAGGCGGGTGTTGGGCAGTGGCTTGAATCCCACTCTGGTTTGGCTGGAACCAACGAAACCTACGATACCCTAACCACGCTGGGTATTTTCAATGTGGTTGTTTCCGTGCTGGTGGATGAAGGGAAGATCGCCGTTTTTGCAAAAGTTGATACCGATCTTCCCGATGCCCGTACAACATGGTTGAGCCAAACAAACCTGATTCAGTTAGAGTCGGTTTCGGAGAATGAGTTTAAGTGGGTTCCCTCCGAGAAAAAGAACTCTCTGGGTGAATTAATCCCAACCAATAGCGTATGGATTCGGTTTTCCGGCAGTACGGTTTTGATTGCGGACAAGGAACACTTTTCATCGGCCAATGCGTTGGAATCCGGGATATCCGGGAACAGCTTGCTGCAAGCCTCGATTCGTCTGGCCCCTTTACTGGATCCGCTTTTTGTTGCGGCTGAAAAAATAGTCGATGCTCAGGAGGAAGGGTTTGGCAAAGCGATCATGGCGAGCATGCTGGGGACGTTGAAAACGTCGGCGCAATCTATTCAAGACATGCCCGGCGTATCATTCAACATCGTGGCCTCGGAGCCGGATGTGCGTAACATGGTGCTGACCCTGACGTATGACCGTGCGGACACCGTTGCCGACACCCAAGCCTTCTTCGCCGATTCCGCCGATGCGTGGAAAAACCCGAAGATATCGAAAAAACAACTGGGTTTGGCTGGCCTTGTCGATACGCCCTACTTTCAGGAGATCATTTTAAATGGAAGCGAATTGCAGTTTGTCTACGAATGGCCAGCTACCGATGATGCTGCATTGTTGGAGATTGTTGGGCAGGCAACGGTAGGGAGTCTGTTTAGCTTCGGTGATTCCACCGCTTTCCCTCTCCATCTGGAAGAAACCATGGATGCGCCGAACATGGGGAAGGGTGAGGGGTTTGATGTCGTGCAATTTAAAAAGGATTTTAGGGACTCACTGTTTTTTAATTATAGTTGGAATGCGCACGTTGACCTTGTTGTGGATTGTTTGGATATTCCGAACGTCGATCTACTATCCGCAACGCTCACCAATGTGTGTGTGCTGGGAACCAATGGCGTGGAGATTACGCGTCAAAAACGACCGGGAAGTTTTAGGTTTGATTCGACTAAAAAGTCGGCCGCGATTTCCCTGCAAATCGAGAAGGATGGTCCGAAAGCCAAGACGGCCTCATTCACGATCGAACTCAAGGTGCCAACCGCCGTTGAGAAATACACCTTGACGAAAAAGAACCCTCTGATGGAATCTGGCGACACGGGGTGCTGCTTGATCGCCATGAGCAATTCGGTGATTAACCTCCGCTCAAAAGGGCTTTCGTTGAGAGAGGCAAAAGTCTACGCGCTTAATGCGGAAGGGAAATATCTAAAACGAGGCGGCGCATCCTGGTCGGAATCGAATTATCGTGGCGAATACAAGGGAACGCCCGCAACGGTCGCGTTGGTTTTCCCGGTCACAACCGAGTCCATCACGCTCGATTTCAAGGATATGGCCGTGGAAAAGAAGGATAAACTCAAAATGCCTTCAAGTCCCACGAACAGCGTCGTGACGCGCTACTCCATGGAACCCCTGAAAACCTATGCCGATCCGGACCTGGAAGCGATTGCCGCAAGCTCCATGACCTATGTCACGAATGCGGGTTGGAACAAACTTCAATTCCCCAATCCTACCGGGGTTGAACCCGATCATGTTTCGATGAAATCCTATTTGACCGGTGTGGATGGGGTGATTGGCCGAGGGGGACGTTCGGGGTATTATACCGCCGACCATTTTTATTGGGATCTCAAGCAGACCAATATCCTAAATTCGGCGTCCGCCATTTTCGGCGAGGTTGAGGGGTGGTTTTGGTCGGGGGTCGGTACCTATTCCGCAAACCTTTCGACCAACCCGGTTCCGCTTATTCCCGGCCACGAGCTACCCGCCGTATCAGTGGAGCACAATGTGGTGTGGATCGAAAAAGACCCGGATGGCAAAGTGCTGGATATCCAGGCATTTGATGCAACGGGACGCCGCTTAAAAAAAGACAATCGGACAGGTTGGAAGAATAGCAGTACCGGGTATTTTTTCTGGGGGATGCCGAGTCGGGTAATGGTTACATATGCATCGTCAAAGGAAAGCGTTGTCGTCCCCTTTGAAATCGAGCTAAAGGAGGGCGGGCTGGAAGCGATTCCCGCTGCCCGCGAAAAAATACCAACCTTCGATGAAACGCTGGCGTTTGTGAAGGAGGTTGGTAAGAAGGCCAATAGGAATTACGGAAATCTCCTGTCTGCCTGCTACTATGCCTCTAATTCAAATAAAGAACCCATGGCAAAAATTCCGTTGGAAGTGGCTCAGTCTGATCCGGTCGGCGCAGCTGTTTTTGGCTACGAATCCAAACCCTTCAAGGGATATTTCTTTCAGAAAGTCCTGACGGATAGGGACGCGAAAAAAGAGTCGACGAAAAAAAGCCATGCTTGGTCGGGAGGGGAGTTCGAGGCCACCAGCGATAGCGGGCTCCTTCTGGCTACGCCTATCGACAAAAAGAACCCCAGCATTTTAATTCGCTGGGGCAATGTGCATGTCAATTACAACGATTGCTCGACGCTGGAGCAGATTCCATCACAAACCTCCGACCTCGTCGCGGCCGGATGGATCGAGGTTGAGTAGGCGCTTGGATTCGAAGTTCCGGACGGGAGGTTGTTCCGTTGTTGTTTTGCTCGGAGCCATCACAGTAGTGGCGGATTTGCCGGTTCAGCCTGCGCTGGCGGCTGGCAGAGTTGTGTAGGAACGCTTCACCCCGTAGGAGAAAGCGTTTGGACTTTGGAAATTTCAAAGACGGATATGAACCGCTAATTTTCCGTCGAGTTGGCAAGGAGATATACCATGCAAATAGCGCTCCCATTGAAAAAGATGACCACACAAGACAAGTTGCGGGCGCTCGGGGAAATCTGGGACGACCTTGCGCACAATCCAGATCAGGTTCCCGACCCGGCTTGGCACGGGGAAGAGCTGAAAGCCCGCGAAGAGCGGCTAACCAAAGGCTTAACCCATTTCAGCGATTGGGCTGAGGCGAAGCAAAGGATTCGCGAGCAAACCCGATGAAGATCCAAATCCTTCATGACGCGGAGTTGGATCTGCTGGATGGGTACAGGTTCTACGAAATGTAGGTTCCGGGGTTGGAGGACTACTTCATCGATTCGCTCTATGCCGAAATCGATTCCCTGCAACTCTACGCGGGGGCGCATGAAATACGTTTTGGCTACCATCGACTTTTGGTGCGCCGATTTCCTTTTGCGGTTTTCTATCGAATTAAAGAAGACCTTATCGAAGTCTGGGCCATTCTCGATTGTCGGCAGGATCCAGAAAAGACCGAAAAGCGGATCTCGTGACCGCGAGAAATCGATCTTGGCAAAATCCCGGCCGCACCGATCCGTTGCTTTTATTAATCCGTTGCAAAAATTGAATTCCCCGGAAATGGTGATAGAGTAATGCGCGAATTATGAAGGAACTTATTGCTGTCATTATTGCCGGATCCGCCTTGGGCTGGGTTGCCATTCCGCACTGCTACGCGATGTGCGGGCCATTGCATATTTCCGTTTGTGCGCTGCATCGCGAAAAGAGCTTGAAGGCGCTGTCGCTCTTCAATCTGGGACGGATGGTTGGCTACACGCTGGCGGGTCTCCTGTTTGGGGCGTTCGGGGAATTCATCAACATTGGCCCTGCGCACTTTTGCTGCCAGGAAGGTGCCCATCCGTTGCGCGGCGCATTGCTGTCGCTCTTGTTTCCGGGCGTGATGATGTTTTTCATCGCGGCGTATGCCTTTCGCAAGAAGGGGCTGAAAGCTCCTAAAACGAATTGGATGTCGCGCCTGTTCAGCGGCGGCTTGGGGAAGCTGACCGTCGGCGGCGCGTGTACATCGCTCATTCCCTGCGGCATGCTCTACGCTGCGTTTGCCATGGCCGTTGGAACAGGAAAGTGGTGGCTTGGGGGAGCATTCATGCTGGCTTTCGTCGTCACCCAAACCTTCTTCATGCAGCTGGGCATCTCCCTCGGTCGACTAGTCGATAAAAAATGGGGTGCGCGCTTTGAAAAAGCCTTTCCGTGGATCTGTCTCGCCATCGGCATCTTTTACGTTGTGGTGTTTGTTTTGAAACTCATTCCGGCTGGAGGGACGGGCTCTGTCCCGTCCTAGGACGACGCGGAGGCCGCGTTCCTCCTTTCTAGTATGGCAGAACGTTGCATAGTTTGTAATCGAAGCGTTCCCGGCGGGGCGGGGGAGTTTTGCTGCCCGGGCTGCGCGGCGGTCTATTCCATTGTCGGCAAGATGGGGCTGGATGGTTCGGCGCGCGACGAGCGCATCGCCCAATTGCTCGAAGGCATCTTTCCCGGCGGCGAGGAGGTCGACGGGAACGACTCGGAAATCGAGCATGGGCAGGAGCTCTGTTTTCTCGTGGGCGGGATGGTTTGCCCTGCCTGTTCGTGGCTGGTGCATCACAGCCTGAACAAAGTTTCAGGCATTGGAAACGTCAACCTCAACTTTATCGCCGAGACCTGCACGCTTTCCTACGATCCGATGAAGATCGGCAAGGACGATATTGAGCAGAACATCAAGACGCTTGGCTATCAGTTCTACGAAGGCGACGATACGCAACACGCGGGCTACGACTACTTCCGTTTCGGTGCGGGCTGGTTCTTCGCGCTCAACAACATGATGCTTTCGTTCGTGGTCTACTCCGCCGAAAGCTGGCAGGTTCCCGTGACGATGCAAGTGGTCTGCTCAATCCTGCTGGCGGTCTTCGGCACACTGGTTCCGCTCTATGCCGCGCGAAACACGATGCTCGCCGGCCTGCGCCAGATTATAATGCGGCAGTTCCGCATGGAAAGCCTGGTGTTTCTCTCGGCTACCGCCGCATGGATCTATTCCGTCTATTCCATGGTCGTCGGCGACTTTTCCCGTCTCTACTTCGACGTTGTTACGTTGCTGCTCATGCTCATCGAAACAGGCAACCTGATCTCCGGCAGTTTCTACAAAAAGCTCAGCCGCCGCGTCAGCTCGCTTGCGTGGCAACTGCCTAAAAAGGCGCGGATCGCCGACGAAGACTTTGCCGCAACCGAAGAGCTCCAGCCGGGGCAGGAGTTTCAAGTGTTGCGCGGCGAGATCGTTCCCACCGATGGAATCCTGATGAGTCCGTCCGAGTTCGACTTTAGCTTGATTACCGGCGAGTCGCACGGCGTGTCGCTGGAGCAGGGGCACTATGTCGGCGCAGGCGCCAAGCTGCTCTCCGACGATGCCCTCCTTTCGGTTCCGGCCTCCGGGAAAAGCAACCTGATCCAGAAGATGGTCGACAGCACCATCGAAGCCTTCAACACCCGCAAGGAGCAGCTTTCGCTGGGGGACCGGATTAGCCAGGTGTTTGTGCCGGTGGTCGTCGGGATTGCCCTGCTGGTACTGTTCGGGAATTGGGGTTGGGGCGACCGCGGCGAATCCATCATCCGGATGCTCAGCGTCCTGATTGTTGCGTGCCCGTGCGCGTTCGGGATCGCCGAACCGATGGTACTCACCGCCGCGATTGAAAAAGTGCGCGGCCTCGGCATCCAAATATTCAACGGGGCGGTGCTGGCGCTCAAGCCGACCGTCGCCGTGTTCGACAAGACTGGAACGCTCACGCGCGGCACGCCCGAAGTTCACGAAATCGTTTGGTTGACCCGCGAGCAACCGGACGATCTGGACCTTCTCGCATCGCTTGAAAACGGCATTGAGCATCCCATTGCCCGCGCGCTTGCCCGGATTGGAACGCCGCGTGCCGTGACCGCACGAAGCATCGCCCGCACGGTCGTTTCCGCCAAGGTCGGCGGGCACCACTATATCGCCGGGAGCGCCGAGCTCTACCCCGATGTCGAGATTCCGACCAGATTGGAAAATTCCACCATCGTCATGTTTGGCACCGCCGACGAATGCCGGCTCGTTGTGGGGTTGCGCGACACCCTCCGCGCTGAATCGAAAGGGCTCGTTGCCGACCTCAAGGCAGGCGGTGTGGAGCCACTCATCTTTTCCGGGGATCGGGAAGCCGTCGTTCAGCAAGTGGCCGGAGAACTAGGCATTAGCGACTACCATGCCGAAATGGGGAGTAGCCAGAAGCAGGCAGAAATCGCCGCACTCCAACAGCAGGGAAAGACCGTCATGATGGTCGGCGACGGCATCAACGACGCGCAGGCACTGGCGGCGGCCGATCTCGGCCTTGCGGTCTTCTCCGGGCAAATCCCCGCCAAGATGAGCGCGGACGGGGTATTCATGGTTCCGGAGATTGGGCGGTTGAGCGATCTCCCCTTCATGCAGCGCAAGGTGCGCCGCAAAATCCGGCAAAACTATGGCTGGGCATTTCTCTACAACATGGTCGGCATGTTCCTCGCCGGGGTGGGGTGGCTTTCGCCCAAATACTGCGCCGTCGGCATGGTCTTCTCCAACCTTGTCGTCATCATCAACTCCATGTACGGCATGAACCTGCCGAATACCCGCCGCGGAAATGGGGGCCTGTAGTCATGCCTCCCGGTGGTCGGTGAAACGTTGCTACACCATTTTTTGAGGAGTCCGGGTGTAGGAACGCTTCACCCCGAAGGGGAAAGCGTTGAATGCTAGTGTCTTGTATCATCCCATCGGCTAAAACTTTATCGGTATAAAGTAGAATGAGCGTCTCGCTCGTTCAGGCAAGCGGGACGCTTGCTCTACTTTCAAAATATGTACCGAGAAGTTTTAGTCGATGGTATCACAAATAGGCTGGAGTTTGATTGGGTTGTTTTAGGGAAAGAACTCTTTTTTCTACGTTTCCCTTCTGGTTGCAATCCCGGATAGGAACGGGCACAATCCGGGTATGGATAGACAGCACATATTCAAGGGTAGCCTAAGCAGTCATACCGACGATAACTTTGTGCCTGGCACCATTGAATCACGACTTGGCCTCGTCTGGCCGTTAACCCGCGAGGTCGCTTCACTGAGTCCTTCCCATGATCCTGAACGAAGATTACAGAGACATATTACTTGCCTTAAACGCCGAGCAGGTTGATTTCATCCTAATTGGCGCCTACGCATTGGCTGCCCACGGATATCCCCGAGCCACAATGGATATCGATATTTGGGTGATGCCTTCCCCTGAAAACGCGGAGGCCGTACTTCGTGCGCTCAAGCGGTTTGGATCGCCTCTTCACGGCCTGAAAGTCGAGGATCTTCAAAACGACGATACCGTTTTCCAGATTGGTGTGGCACCGCGAAGAATCGATCTGCTAACCGGGGCCACCGGATTGGATTTCCTGGCTGCCGCGGAAAATGCTGTTGCAAGGCAAGTCGACGGGGTTGATCTAAAAGTGCTGTCGATTGATGATTTGATCGTTAACAAGCTGGCCACCGGAAGACCAAAGGATCGGATTGACGTGGGTGAGTTGAAAAAGTTGAAATGACAAGAAAAGCGTTTTGGCTTCTTTTACCGGGCGGGTAGAAATGGTCTTTTGATTTTGGCGGGATGGAGTTGCAGGAGCAGGGCGACGCGTATCTGTTCATCGCCAACTACCACGCGATGACGACCGTGCAGGATGCCGATGCGCTGACAGTGCATTGAGGGGGGAGTCGTGTGATATGGAATTAATATGGAAATAGTAGAGACAAATTTATGGACTCTCCTGGCAGAGCCGTGGCCATGGGCCACCACCTCTATACTGAACCTTCCGCGCTTTGCCTTGTTCCTTCTATGTGCGCTGATTCTAGAAATTATTTGCTCTAGAAAAAGGGTAAATCTGTTGTGCACGTGGTCGATAGAAGCCATTTTTCTTTCAGTCGGACTCGGAAAACTCCTTGCCATCTACTTCGTTTGTACAACAGTGTTTCTTGGCCTTGTTAAAATTCCGCTTTGGTATTATCCCGTCACACTAACGATTGTTCTGATTGCGTTGCTTGCTTTTTGGAAAGGCGCAATAGCCTTGTTGAGGGAAGGCTTGATTGCGAATTGTGTGGTAAGGAGTTTGTTGTTCTTTATCGCGGTTTGTTTTGTGATTACCACAATAGCAATACCATCCAATTTAAATGCCGCGTTGACTAAAGACGAACCGGCCAGGATACAGCGGAGCCATGATTCGGCAAGAACCTATCTAGACCATTACAAGCAATCCAATAGAAGACCATGCATGAAGGATTTTGGGGCGACCGAAGTTCAACGATATCAAAATACGGTTCCAGAATTTATAATAGCGAAAGAAAAAGCTGAAAGATTCCGTTATTACATGAATGTCGATTATATTAATTCAGGAGAGAGATTCAAATTGCTATCCAGAAACAGCAACCCTACGGCCACTTTAGACGAGAAAAATCGAACCTTTAAACCCGAACGCTATATATTTGCCGATCAATCCGTAAACGACGCCGTGAGCCTCTATTTATACACTCAAACGGAACTGGACATCCTTACATTGGAATACATGATCAATGACTATGAAAAACAGGGCAAGTTGATTGACACGGAATGGATGGAGAAGGATCTGTATCCATGGTTTAGTTCGAGATTATTAATATACACGCCACGGTAGGGTGTTGGCAGAATCCATGTGGTTTTCTCCCACCCCTGCCGGGAGAAGGCGGCTGAAAGAGCCGGCGGATCCCCTTTGTGGGACGGACGTTCCTGTCTACTCGAATCCGCAGAGCGCCTCTTCCTCTTTTTTCGTAATAATTTTCAATCATTGGACAGATCGGTGCGCCGCCGTGTCCAAGGTTGGAAACGGCTTTGCGCTGTGCCGCCCGTATCTTGCGGGCATGAATCGAGCCGCCAGAATGGCGGCGATACGCTTTATCCCATCCCTCTCGGGGATCCATCGGTATTCCTTTTCTTGTTCCCAATGTAAATTAAACAACCAACTGAAAGGCTCCGGGCGTCCCGGAAAATCATGTGGCTTGCATTTATTTGCGAGGTTTATGGATTTGTATCGGGGGGAGATAACGGGTAGAACGTTGCTTCTGTTTGATAAGCAAGGATTTTAGGGGAATGCAATGAGAATTCTTTCGGGCATACAGCCTTCGGGCAAGCTGCATATTGGAAACTATTTTGGGATGATGAAGCCGGCGATCGAACTGCAGGAGCAGGGCGATGCCTATTTATTCATCGCCAACTACCATGCCATGACGACGGTGCAGGATGCCGATATGCTGCGGGAGATGACGACGGACGTGGCGCTGGACTTTCTCGCCTGCGGGATCGATCCGGACAAGACGGCGTTCTACCGCCAGAGCGACGTCCCGGAAGTGCACGAGTTGGCGTGGCTTCTATCGACGGTGACCCCGATGGGGCTGCTGGAACGTTGCCACTCCTATAAGGACAAGGTCGCGAAGGGTATTGTGGCATCGCACGGGTTGTTTGCCTACCCGGTGCTAATGGCGGCGGACATCTTGGCCGTGCAGTCCAACGTGGTTCCGGTCGGTCGCGACCAAAAGCAGCATGTGGAGGTGACGCGTGATTTGGCGATCCGCTTCAACAATGCCTTTGGCGATGTGTTCACCGTTCCGGAGCCGTCGATCCGCGAAAGCGTGGCTGTGGTGCCGGGGGTCGACGGGCAGAAGATGTCGAAGTCGTACGACAACACCATCGAAATTTTCAAGGAAGGCAAGCCGCTCAAGAAGCGGGTGATGAAGATTGTGACCGACAGCAAGGAGCTCGAAGATCCAAAAGATCCGGACACCTGCAATGTCTTCGCGCTCTACAAGCTTTTCGCGACGGAAGCGGAGCTGGCCGAACTGGCGGAACGCTACCGCGCCGGCGGCATGGGCTATGGCCATGCCAAGACGGAGCTGCTCGGGAAGATCAACGAGTATTTTGGCCCGATGCGCGAGAGGCGTGCCGAGCTGGTCACCGATATGGACTATGTGAACGATGTGTTGCGCCAAGGGGCCGAAAAGGCTGCGGTGCTCGCCCGCGAAACGCTCCAAAAAGCGCGCCAAGCGGTGGGGCTTGAGTAATGGAGATTTAAGAATTCAGAATGAAGAATGGTGGGTCGGCGACCGCTTTTTATAGAGAGGCAAACCGCAGGTTCCACAATTCTTAATTCTGAAATCATCATTCTTAATTTGAACGGATGTGAATAACCAAATGGAACTGATTAAAGACGACTACAAGGTCATGCTCGAAGTGTTCGAGGGGCCGCTGGACCTGCTTTTGTACCTGATTAAAAAGGACGAGGTGGACATCTACGATATTCCGATCGGACGGGTGACCGACCAATATATGGAATATCTAAAGTTGATGAAGGTGCTCGACCTGAATATTGCGGGCGACTTTATCGTGATGTCGGCCACGCTGATGTTGATCAAGAGCCGCATGCTGCTGCCGGTCGATGAGCGCAAGGACATGGACGAGGAGGACGAGGAGGATCCGCGCTGGGATCTCGTCCGCCAGTTGGTGGAATACAAGAAGTTCAAGGATGCCGCCGAC
>DAOVNC010000445.1 GCA_030630445.1 Kiritimatiellales bacterium
CATCTACAACGGCCTGATTGTCCCGCCCACCAAACGCCTCTACCGCCTACAGGAGGGCCGCCCGTTGGATGTTGAAAAGATGCGCACCGCCGCCGCGCTGCTGGTGGGAGAGCACGATTTCGCGCCGTTCGCCGCCAATCGGAAAGTGCCTATCAAAAGTACCGTCCGCACCATCCACTCATTCTACGTCCGCAAGCATGGTGCCGACATAACCCTGGAAGTTCAGGGCAATGGCTTCCTATACAAAATGGTGCGCGGTCTCGCCGGATTCCTCATCCACGTCGGGATGGGGCGGCTCGATCCCGAAGCCGCGCTCGACATTCTCGACCACGGCAAGCGCACCGCCAAAGTCCAAACCGCCCAACCCCAAGGCCTCTTTCTTTGGAAGGTGTTCTATTGATGTGTTGAACTAAGCCGTTACGCGACTTGCTGAAGCCAACCCTATTTTGTATATTCACACCATGAAAAAGGTGCTTTCAATTCATCGAATGCATGATCGTGATGCCACGCGGCGCGATGTTGAATATTGGCGTTCACGCACAACCACGGAGCGCATTGCCGCCGTGGATCAACTCCGGGAGCAATACCATGGAACTCTACCCCGACTTCAAAGAGTTGCTCGAGTTGTTAAACGCACACGAGGTTGACTACCTGATCGTGGGCGGTTATGCGCTTGCGCTTCACGGCTGCCCCCGCTTCACCGGAGACCTTGACATCTATCTGGGCATCCAGCGGAACAACGCCCGGAAAGTCCTGTCTGTTCTGAAGGAATTCGGCTTCGGGGCTCTCAACCTTTCCGAAGATGATTTCACCCAGCGCGACCAGATTGTTCAACTTGGGGTTCCTCCTGTTCGCGTCGACTTTATTACCTCGATAGATGGTGTGGAGTGGGATGCGGCTTGGGCAAACCGCGAAAAGGGGAACTGGGCCAATGTGCCTGTTGCATACCTCAGCCGCGATGACTTTATTGCCAACAAGCGGTCATCGGGCCGGCTAAAAGATCTGGCAGACATCGAATCTCTTGGAGAAGAACCTTAACGCGGCTTCGCAGCGGTGAATTGTTAATCCGGAGGTAACTACTCAGGTCTAGGAGGGAATGTGCTGAAAGCACTACACACCTTAGCCTTGGACGCAGTCCAAGGTTTCGATCCCTCCACAATTTCTTTTGCCCTGAAGGGGCAACACAACTTTTTTCGTGTTTCCTTGTGTTGCCCCTACAGGGCAAGAATTCTCTCCTGTGTTGATTCCCATGGCTTTGCCATGGGCTAAATTTATGTTGTGCTTTCAGCACATATTACACCTGAGTAGTTACATCCGGAGATCAAATATCAGACACGACTCCGCTCTCTAATGGTGTAGTGTCGTTTCACCCCCGCAGGGGGAAACGACTTGTCGGGCGAAAGAAAACGCTTGAACCACTCGCGATGCTCGTTATTGAACCGTGCGCTACACCAATTCCTTCAATGTATTCCTCTGGAAGGTCTTTTATTGATTGTTCCCGCATTGGGCTGGGAGTAGGGTTCGGCCATGAAAAGGGCGCCGGCAAAAGCACTGTCGCTGTTCGATTCCACCTGCATTATTGTGGGAATCATCATCGGGGCAGGAATCTATGAAACCACGCCGACGGTGGCGGCCTGCATGGGCGGGTGGGGTGGTGTGATGGGCGTTTGGCTGGTGGGTGGCCTATTGGCATTGTGCGGCGCATTGTGCTATGCCGAGTTGGCAACCGCCTATCCGCACCAGGGCGGCGACTATGTCTATCTCAACCGCGCCTACGGCCCGTGGGCCGGTTTCCTGTTTGGCTGGAGCCAGCTTGCGATCATCCGCCCCGGCGACATTGCCCTGATGGCGTTCGTCTTTGCGCGGTATGCGGCAACGCTGTATGCGCCGTTTCCAGGCATTGGAACTTTCTATGCCGCAGGTGCGGTGGTTGCGCTCACCGCCATTAATATGCTGGGTGTGCGCGAAAGCAAGTGGACGCAGGACGTGTTGACGGTCATTAAGATTGCCGGGTTGTTGTTCATTGTGGTGGCCGGGCTGCTGGCCCCGGGTGTTCGGGAAGTTCCGCGCCTTGGCGGTTTTTCGGGCGATGGCCTGAGGCTGGCGATGATCCTTGTGTTGTTCACCTACGGCGGCTGGAACGAGATGGCCTATGTGGCGGCGGAGATCAAGAATCCGCAAAAGAACATCCTCCGGTCGCTGGTGCTTGGCACGGTGGCGGTGGCCGTTCTGTATCTGCTGATCAACGGCGCTTTCCTGCATGCGCTCGGCTTTGAAGGAATGGCCGCGTCGGAAGCGGTGGCGGTCGATGCGGTCGCCACGGTAATGCCGGAGTCGGCGACAAAATGGATCGGCATCATCATTTGCATTTCGGCGCTGGGCGCAGTGAACGGGCTCGTTTTTACCGGTGCGCGAATATCGTATGCCATGGGGACGGGGCACCGCGTTTTCCAGACCTTGGGCAAATGGCACCCACGGTTCGGGACGCCGGTCGCGGCGTTGGTGGTTCAGGGAGCGCTCAGCCTTGGGATTGTCTTGCTGGCCGGTTCGTTCATCGACACCATCCTCTACAGCGCCCCGGCGGTGTGGCTCTTTTTTCTCGCCACCGGTCTGGCGCTTTTCCGTCTCCGGAAAAGGGACGCGGCAACGCGGCGCCCCTACAAGGTATTGGCCTATCCATTCATTCCGACGCTCTTCTGCGCCGCCTGTGCCTTCATGCTTTTCAGTTCCGCTACCTATGCCTTTTCCGAAAACCCGGTCGGGTTGCTGGTGCTACTGTCCGTGATGCTTTCGGGCATGGTGCTGTGCGGGTTGTCTGCAAGGAGGAGGGGATAAAGCC
>DAOVNC010000029.1 GCA_030630445.1 Kiritimatiellales bacterium
GTTCTTGGGCAGGTAGAGGTCGAGCCGGAGCGATTCGCCGTCGGCCACGGCATATTCCAGATCCCGATGGACGGTTGTGTTTTCCGGAGGCTGTCGTTTGCGCGATGGCTTCCGAGGGCTGGAAGGTTTGTTGCGGGCTTTCATGGCGGCATCGAATTCATCGCGGGTGACCGTGCCGTCCTTGTCGCTGTCCATGCGGTCGAACAGTTTCGGGTTCCCGCTAAATTCATCCGTTGTGATAATGCCGTCTTGGTCTTTGTCATGGTGCCCCAAAAGGCGGTCATAGGTGAATCCTTGCCGTTGGGCGACCAAAGGTGAAAGGGCGGAAAGGAATAGCGCGGCAAACACTCCGAATTTCGACATGGTTTTCATCATCGCTCCTACGTTGCGCAGATAACGCATGAGCCCGCAATTTATTTTGCAGCCGGGATCATCGATCTCTCCCTACAGCATGGAGAAGTATTTATATGCCTGGTTTTTACGCGGTTTGGAATATGTGTGTTGGGAAAAGATGTAGGGCTTCGACCCATTCTCCGTTGTTGCACTTGTCCGGTCAAGAATCTTGGTAATAGCGATCCACTTAAGGCCGTCATCCAGCGGATTTCAGCTTAAGTTTATAGGTTTCGAATATACGTAAGTTAGAAAACAACAACTATAGAAAATAATAGAATAAGTATAATATAATATTAATTATACATTATATCTATACATATAAATAAATTCTTTTTCGGTTGACAATAAAACCCGAGTATAATACCCACAGGACTATAAGGCTATGTTGGCTGATGTATTAACTGGTGTCCTGAAAGGGTGTCACAACAAAACAAGGGGGATAGAATGACGGAAATTAGCAGGAAGATGGTATTGGCAGCAGTAGTTTTGGCGCTTGCGCCAATGGGGCGGGCTCAAGTCAATTCGGACGGTGACTGGCAGTTTTGGACCCATGAAAGGGCAAACATCAAGATTACGGATAAAGTGACCGGTACGGTTGGTGCGATGTATCGTTTTGGCGATGATATGTCGGACCTTTGGTACCAGCACTACGATGCGGGGGTGATCTTCAAGACGACCAAGTGGTTGAACATCATGGCATCCTATCGGTTGAAGATGGTGGACTTCAGCGATTTTCCGGACAAAAATTTTCCGGGCAATGAGTGGAAGAACATCCACAACCCGAGCCTCAACTTTATTTTTACGCACAAGCTCGGAAAGGTCAAATTGAAGAACAATTGCCGTTTTTCATACTGGAACTACGACAGCGAATTCGGCAGAGACGACCTATTGTACTATAGGAACATCTTCATGGTGGCAGGTCCCGCTTGGACGAAGGCCAAGATCTCTCCGTATATCCAGGAAGACTTCTTTTTAAACACCGACATTGGCCAAGTTGATCGGAACAGGCTTTCAACCGGTGTGATGGTCGGCAAGTGGGGCGTCGTAACCCCCAAGTTGTATGTGATGTGGCAAGCGTTCAACCCGACAGGCCTGGAGAGCGGCAGCATCAACAAGGATAACTTCATCGCCGGTCTAGATTTCAAATTCAAGTTTTAGAAACAGCCATCCGGATGGTTTTAAACGCACATATGAAATTGTAAGGAGTAGACGCATGGCAGAGGAGCGATGGATAGAAATAAAAGGACTGTGGAACACCCTATTCAAGGGGGTGTGGCCCATGTGGGTGGCAGGGATACTACTTGGATTTATCAATGTATGCCTGTTTCTGGTAAAGTCGCCATGGGGTGGAACCCCCAGCTTCGTGAGCTGGGGCCAGAACCTCTATCAGTCCCTGGGTGTAATGGATACGGCGGGCTTGAAGCCTGTATTGGAGAATCGCTACGGTGTGTTGGGGCTGATGACGATACTGGGAGCCATGAGCGCGGCCTTGATGGGGCGCCAGTTCTGTCTGCGCATTGCTGCGCCGGGCGAGCTCTTCAAGGGGTTGTTCGGCGGGATCTTGATGGGTTTGGGAGCCACACTTGGCATTGGCTGCACGATCGGCGGGTTCGTCACGGGCTGGTCTGCACTATCAAGCGGAGCCATTTTCCTGACGATCGGATTGATGATCGGCACCATCGGCGGCTTTCGCTACTTGCTTTGGGAAATGGATCATCTGCCCTTTATGCGGAAAGGCAAACGATTCGAATTTCTTAACGTGAAGAATCGAAAAAGCCCGCTCCAGCCCGTTCTGGGCTCCCTTCTCTTTATCGGCTTGCTCGTTGCGGCACTCTTCCGCTACACAAACCTTCCGGTATTGACTTGGTTTGCCGTGTGCGGTCTGCTGATCGGGGTGATCTGCCAGCGCTCGAAGTTTTGCGTGGTGCGCGCATTCCGCGAACCCTTCCTGACCGGCATGAGCGAAGCGCCAATCGGTGTCTTTGCAGCTCTCTTGGTCGGTATCTTTGGCTTTACCCTCATTAAATACATGGGCATTGGCACAAACTCCCCCGAGGAAGCGCGTACGCTGGCCCTGACGGGCGTATACGCCAATTTCTGGCTGCGCGGCCTTATTGGCGGGGTGATCTTCGGAGTGGGAATGGTACTGGCCGGCGGTTGTGCGGTCGGCACCATGTGGCGGGTCGGCGAAGGCCATGTCCAGCTTTGGCTCGCTGCGCTGGGCATCATGCTTGCCGCGCCGCTGTCGAAAAAATTCCTCGTCCCCAAGTTTGCCGCGGCCCTTCCCGAGTGGGGAAAGCTGAAGGTGTTCCTTGCGGATTGGGTGGGATACGGTGGAGCGGTTCTTATTTTCCTGCTGATCATTCTGGTGTGGTACTGGTTTGTGACGTGGAACGAGCGCACGGATAAATTTACCTGCATGTAGGCAATTTTGAATACAAAGGAAACATTGATTATGAAACAGTTTATTGGATGTACACTACTCATTGCCTTGCTGGCCGGTTGCGGCGGAGAAGGCTTCTACGTAAAGAAATACTCCGAGGAATATGCCCGGAAAAATCTGGTGCCGGTGGCTCCGGCGAAGATCTATGCGAGCGCCAAGGAACTTGCAACCGAAGCCTACGACCGGGTTGACATCATCTCGGTCAGCGAATACGACCAGTTCGCCAAGAGCGGGAAACCCCACCTGTTGCTCGATATTCGCGAGAAGAAGGAGTTCGAGGCCGGAGCCTACGACAACGCCATCCACCTCCCGCGTGGCGTTCTTGAGTTCAAGATCTTCGATCCGGAGAAATGGAAAACCGTCACCACCGTTCGCTCCCTTCCTTTGAAAAAGGAGCCAATCGTTGTCTATTGCAAGAGCGGCCTTCGCAGCGCGTTGGCGGCCGACAGTCTGCAACATCTCGGGTTTCCGGACGTCAAGATGATCCGCGGGGGTTGGGATCAGCAGAAAAAGGGTCTCGCCGACGAAGGCTCGCAACCGGTCAAACGCGAGCATCCGCCAGAAAAGATCATTGGCCTGTTCAAGACGGGCGAAGAGATGGCTGCCGCGGTCAAACCGCACTGCAATGCGATCTCGGTCGCCAAGTTTAAAGACTATCTTGCCGCGACCCCGAACGTCTATCTGTTCGATCTTCGCCAGCCCAAGGAGTACGAGGGGGGCCACATCGATGGTGCCATCCTGTCACCGCGGGGTGTATTCGCGTTCCAAGCCAGCATTCCAAAGAAATGGGCCAAGGTGAAGACCGAACGCCCCATTCCTTCCAAAAGCGACCCGATCGTCGTCTACTGCAAGAAAGGCTCGCGCAGCGTTCTGGCGGCCGATGCCCTTCGCTCGCTTGGATTCACGAACGTTCGCTACATCGAAGGCGGATGGCTGCAGTACAAAGAGGGTCCCAGGGCTGAGCCGGTTGTTGACGATGGCGGCTGTGGGTAACCGGATTTTTAGCCGAGGCTGAAAAAGTCACGGAAGAGGGTCTCGTTCGGGAATGCGATTCCATCCGTCTCCCGTATACCGCCACCTAGTTTTTTCCGATGTTTGGAATGGGCGTGTTGGGGAAGGGGGTGGGGCTGATGAGGGCGTCGCCGGTGCAGGTGCCGTCGCAGCGGCCGCACTGGATGCAATGGAAGTCGGCCACCTTGACGGCCTGGTTTTTTCCGACGGCGGTGATGGCCTGCACGGGGCAGGTCTTGGTGCACTGGATGCAGGCAAAACAACTTTCCGCATCGATCCGGCGGCGGCGCAGGCCGATTTTCGAGAAGAAGCCGAGCAGCACGCCGTAGGGGCAGGCGAATCGGCAGAAGGGACGCGGCACAAAAATGCCGAGCAGCAGGGCGAAGCCGAGGGTCAGCCAGATGAAAAGGTCGCCCACGAGCACCAGTTCGGGTTCGGGGGGCGTTCCGTGCACGAGGTCGCCGAGCTGGCCGAACCAGGCGTGGCCAGTGAAGAAGATCGGTTTGTAGACATCGAGTTTGCAGGCGAGGAAGATCCCGCTGCGCAGCGCGCCCCATGCGGTGGCGGCGAGCAGGACGAAGGGAATCAGCCGAAGGATTTGGTTGAGCCGGGCGGGGATGGGGTAGCCCTCCTTGCGGGCGAGCAGGTGCTGGATGGCGCCGAGCGGGCAGGCGGAGGTGCAGAAGACGCGTCCGGCAAAGAAGGCGGCGACCAGCGGCATCAGGAAAAGAACAGCCACGGTTTTCCCGATCATCTCGGGTGCGGCAAGCCCCATGCAAAAGTTGGTGGTGGCGCCGATCGGGCAGATGCAACCGCCGCGAAAGAGGCCGAAGTAGAGCAATCCAACCACACTCAATGCCGTGAACCTGCATTTCAGCTGGTGCTTAAGCGAAAGCAGGCCTGCAGCCATCAGCAGGACGGCCAGTACGACGAGATCAACGATTTCCCAGCTGAAGGGTTCGTGGAGGAATTCCTGCGGAACCAGCGCTTCTTTATAGTCGGCCAGCTCCTGCGTCGGGGGGCGTTCGCAATCTTCCACGGTTTTGGGAAAGGCGGTTCCAAGCGAAGCAAAGAGTAGGACAAGGGCAAGGGCTCGGGGCATATGGAGGGACGACCTCCGTGTCGTCCTAGCGGCAGAACGGAACAGGGACTCGGCTCCGGATAGGACGACACGGAGGTCGTCCCTCCAATGAAAAAGCTGGTTCAAACACCTTCCCCCATGTAGTAGGTGCTGTCGAAGAGATAGTCGCCGCGATAGTCGTCGACCGGCTCGCGCGGGATGCGCTCGATGGCCCCTTCCGGGCAGGCGGTGGCGATGGTACACTCGTTGCAGCCGAGGCACAGGTCGGGGCGAATGACGAGGAACATGGATTTCGATCCGTGTTCGTTGCAGCGCTTTGTGCATTTTCCGCAGCCGACGCAGAGCTTGGGGTTGTTGGAGTAGAGGAACAAGCCGTCGATCCCGCCGCTAAAGTTTTTGCGCTCGACGGCATCAACCGGGCAGACGCGCTCGCCCTCGCTATCGATCTTGTCCGAGTCGATTTTCGAGTTGGTAATGTGCCCGTAGCAAACGACGCAGTTTGAGCATTTCTTTGGGTCGTTGATGGCTTTCACGGCGGAGGGCTTGCGGACGCAGGAGGTTTTGCAGAGGCCGCAGGATGTGCATTTTTCGGGGTCGATCTGCCACGCGAAGCGGCGGCCTTGGGCGATGAATTCGGCATCGTCCGAAGGCTTGGAGAGGATGCGTGCGGCGGAGGTGCCAAGCACGGCTAATCCGAGGGCATGGCCGCTACGGCGAAAAAATTCCTTGCGGTCAATCATGGTTTATCCAGTTCCGGCGGGTTCCACGGGGCGGGCTTCACGAACCCGTTGCCGAGCAGGGTTTCGGGTGCATCCTTGCCGGAGAGCGCGAGCAGCGCCTGTTGAAGGCGGTCGGCTTCCGCTTTTTCGACCCTGTTCATGTCGAGCATGAGGGAGGTGAGCGGGATTCGCTCGGTCCAGGCCAGTATACGGAAGTCCTCCGGGCGGGCAAAGTCCACCGCGCAGTCGGCGGAGAGGGCGTAGTCGCTCAAAACGGCGGCATCGGCTTCCTCGTCGAGCAGCACGCCGACATTTTCACCGCAGCTGGCGTTGGTGTCGATTTTCCCCGGCCGAATGCCCTTTTGCTCCAGCAGCCGCTTGGCGGCTTGGTGCTTTTCATAGGCGTCGGCCTGGCCGATGTAGAGATGCTTGCCGTCCAGTCCGTCCACTGTCTGGATGGGGGAGTCGGCGGGTACCACAAAGATACCGGCCAGCCATTGGTTATTATTGGGGTCGAGCACATCCACGATGCGGCGGAAGTCCGCGCCGGCTTCCTTTTCGTGGCGCAGGGCATACCACGGCTTGCAGAGCGCGCCGTCGTACTCGCCCGAAGCGATGGCGTCTTCAAGCTGGTAGGGTTCGGAAAAATAGACCAGCTGCAGGTCGATGCCATAGTCCGCCTTGAGTTTTTCCAAGGTTGCGGGATAGGTTCGCGCCGCGACATCGTGGACGCAGGAGCAGGCGGTATCCATGCAGTAGATGTCGTTGACCGCCAGTTTCAGTTCCAGCGGCGGGTGGGTGGCGCACCCGCTCAGCATCGCGAGGCCGCCCGCGATGAGATAGTTTGCTATGGCACGCATTTGACGATGTACCCCTTGGCGCTGGCGGCCAGATAGATGTTGCCTTTGCTGTCGACGGCTACCGGGATGAAGCTGCATCCCTTTACCAGTTCCTCGACGCCATCGATCAGCTGAGCATTCTTGCCGTTGGCATCGTAGATCTTGATGCGGGTGGGGTCTTTTTCGACGGTCAGGATTCCGCCGCCGGGCAGGTAGCCTGCACTGACGGGGTTGCAGCAACCCTGAAAATCGTCCATCCCGCGCCCGCGCTGGCCGAATTCCTTCAATAGCTTTCCGTCGAGGTCGAACTGCTGGAGCTTGAACGCGCCAAGGTTGGAGACCGCAATGGTGTTATCGGGCGCCTCGCAGAAGTCGAAGATGCCGCAGCAGAGCCGCAAGCCCTTTTTGATCCGCCCGGTCTCCTTGCCCGTTTCCGCATCCATGAGCACCAGCGCCCTCGCTGTGAGATCGGCAACCACCAGCGTATCGCCGACCATCCGCGCGGCTTTGGCCGATTTTAGATTATCGAACTTCATGGTTTTCAGTTTCTTGCCCGAGGCATCGAATATGCCGCATTCCACGCCGATCGGGATCTGAACCGTTCGCATGCGCGCGCCGGACTTTACCTTTTTCTCCTCCGTCAGGGTGGAAAAGATGTGGAGGTTCCCATCGGAATCCACGGCCATGGCTCCCGTATTCTTCATGCCTGTATCGATGGTGGACACAAGCGATCCGTCGGAACTGAAGATCGTCACCTTGCCGTTGTTTTCCAGTGCGCAGAGGGTATCGCCCGCACCGATGGCAATCTGGCTAACGGGGCCGATCTTGCCTTTTCCGATGTGCCCGTCGACGCGGTAGTTCGCCAAGGCTGACGCTCCGGAAAGCAATAGGGCTGTGCACAGAATTGAGCTAGTCATCTTCATGGTGGAATCTCCTTTGGTGGTGAAAGCCGACAAGTATAAAGGGATTGCAATATTCACCACTACCAAAAAAAGGAGCGCACGCTTCTTTAGACAAAAACCCAAGAGAGAGGCCGACGTCGGAATCCAGCATAAATCCAAAGAGTAAACCGTTCAGCAACGGATACCGTTTCGTCACAGGTCAGGCCCGTTTTCCCTATGAACTTGAACAGCTGGTTGAAAACGATAGGTCAGCGGAGTCGGTCGAAGAGGTGTTCGAGGCCGTTGGCCTTGATGACATAAACCGTCTCAAGCTGGCGGCCAAGCTTGCCACCGGGAAAGCCCTTTTGCTTGAACCAGACAACGTAGGGTTCGGGCAGGTCGATGAGGAGCCGGCCGGCATATTTTCCGAACGGCATCTTGGCTTGCGCGAGTTCGAGCAGAAATTTGGGATCGGGGGTCGGTTCTTCCATGGTGAATGACGAGTGAGCCGTGAGGCGTGATTTATTGGATGCCCAGTTCGTTGAGCATGAGCTGGTGGATGTGCTGGATCTTTGTGACGGACTTTGGAATGGGGCGGTTGGATGAGATCGATGCGAATGAATCCGGATCTTCGGGGCGGTAGCCGTGCATGCCTTTGACCTGTTTGGCGCCCATGAAGCTGGGCACGATCTGGATGCCGGAATCCATAAGGAAAACAAGGTCGCCGTATTGCCCGTCTTCAAAGTAGACCCCGTGTTCTTTCAGTTTGCTATCGGAAAGAATGCGCCCCTTGGGGTGATTCGCCAGTGCTTCGGCGATGGGCGCGCACGGTTTTTCGTCGAGGAACCAGAAGCGTGCCATGGTGGAGTCGTAGAAGGCGACGTAGTCCTTGTTCCATTCGAGGCCGAGGGCTTCGATGTCGGCGGCAAGGTTGTAGCCTTCGGTCACGTTGTGCATGCCATGGTCGGTGAAGACATACCACGCGACCTCGTTGTAGTTTTCCTCGGCGGCATCGAGCAGGGTGCGGATTTTCCCGTCGTACCACTGCATCAGCCTTCCGATATTCGGGTCGTCGTTTCCGACGGCGTGCATGAGGGCGTCGAGGCGACCGAGCGAGCAGTAGGCAAAGTCGATGCGCTGGTTCTGGATGTCGGACATCAGCCGTTCGCAGCGGATCTCGTCGCCGACGTCGCTGTCGTGGACATGGTAGGGGATGCTGTTTTCCGTCATTCGGTCGAAGATGGTTTTGCCCTTGGGCAGGCCGCCGGGCTCCCAGATCCGTTTTTGTTCGGCATAGTTGAAGAGCGGCAGGTGTTCGAAGGGAACTCCGTAGATTTGGAAATACCCGGTGAAACCGCAAGCCTTCTTAATCCATTTGCCCATGCGATGCCGGACGCGTCCACGCCGGAAGAGGGTGTCCGGGAGGAAACGCAGGTGGCGGACCCATTTATACGGGCAACCTTCGGGGTCGTAGTAGAATGACGACCAAAGGCCGTGCTCGCCGGGCGTTAGCCCGGAGATGATGGAGGGGTCGCAGGCCGAGGAGTAGCCGAGGATGGTTTCAAGCGGTTTGCTATCCTGGACCAGGCCTCGCAGGAATTCGGGGTGGCGTTGCTTTACCTCCCAGCCAAAGGCATCGATGAAGATGAACAAGCTCAGTTTTTCCTTTTTGGCGTGCATCAGGAAAACCTCCGCTGTAGCTCATAGAACTTTTCAACAAAGTGGTCGTGGCAAAAAAGAATTTGCCCCAGCAGGATTTGATCGGGTTCGTCGGTCAGTAGCTCCTGCAATGCGTCGTACATCCGCAGGCGCGGGTGGGAGAGCAGGGGGCAGCCGTTCCATCGCAGGTTCAGCGCGATTGCTTTCAGCATCGAACACTCTCTTCCGGCAACCTGCGCCCGGTACCACGGAAAGAAGCGCAGGAACACCTCGCGTGTAGTTTTGAACTCGTTGACCAAATCAAAATCGACGAGGGAGTGGAAGTCGCCCCATTCCTTCAGTTCGATGGCCTTCGAATATCCGGCGATCACAACGTCTCTGTCCGGGATGGTGCCAATGGATTTGATTCGCGGTTTTTTTGCGGTGTAGGAAAGGTCGTATTTCCCCTCGGCAAGCAGGGCGCAGTCGCCGAAGGCCAGTCGGACTTTAAAAATGAATTTGATGAAACGGATGCGCTCTCCTTCGTTCAGGGGTTTTGGGTTGGCGAGGCGTTGCTGGAGGTCGAGCAACAACTTGCCGCGGTTCATGAGCAGGCGGGAACCTTCGGAGAGGGGAAGGGCACCGTGCGGATAGTTGGGCAGGGTGGAGAGTATGTTTTCATCGCCCCAGACGACTTTATGCCCGTATTTCATTTCATAGTTGAGCAGAGAAAATTCACACCTGCGCAGGTGTGAACGTGGGTAGGGGCAGAGGTCGACGGGCAGGCCCAGTTCGGTCGTGAGCCGGATTTCCAAGGTTCGGAGTTTTTCGCGGACGGCCTTCGTGAGCCGATCGACAACCACGACGAGGTCGTAGTCGTTGAACGGGCTTTGCGATCCGTCGGGATTAATGAACGGGGTTCCCTCGCCGCGTCCGTAGCCGCCGAGCAGCACGCCTGCCAGGCTGCATGGCGAAGCGGCTTCGGCAATGCGCCGCAGGTCTGCATGGATCCGCGCATCCAGTTCCGTCGATCCTTTGATCGTGTACGTGCTCACCGGGAACCCTCTTTGATGCCTCGATGCAGTCCGGCGTGGATGGTGACGCGGTAGGCGATGTTGTAAGGGATGGTGCGAAATTGCCGTTGCCGACAAGCGAACACAATGTCGCGCACAAGTTCGCGGATGCAAAGGTAGAGCCTATGCCCAATCGCCGAAGTCTGCCCTTCGGTTGAGGCGAAGGCCATGCCCTGCCGAAACTTTTTGTAGAACAATCCCGTTAAGGAATAGTTGTGCGAGTGCTCAACCCCGGATTCCGGCACGAGTTGGAGATCGGCGCCAAATGTGTTGCAGGAGGTTGCCCAAATGACGTCTTCGGCATAGCCATGGTTATGGAAATTATGCCGTTCCCACAGCACTCGATTGAAGGCGCAGGCGACGGCGGAGAAAAAGCCGTCGCGGATATGGTTTGGGTCGTAGGCGCGCTGGTAGTCGTAGGCGACGATGAAATACGCATCGGGGCGGGCCACTTGACGGCTGAAGGTGGCGTCGGCGGTCCCGTCGAGAACGGGGCGAACGAGTTTTTCGAGCCAATCCTCGGAGAGGGGAACCGCATCGGCATTCAGCAGTATGATCGTTTGGTGGTCGATGCGGGCAATGGCGTCGTTCAGCACCTTTCCGGGCTCATAGTCTTCGGGGGGGATTTCGATGAGGTGGTCGGCGTCGCAATATTCCCGCAACAGATCGAGGGAGCCATCGGTGGAGCCGGAGTCGATGGCGAAGAGTTCAAAGTCGGTGAAGGTTTGGCGCTTGAGCATATCGAGCGCGGCACGCACATGCGGCATTTCGTTTTTCGACCGCACGATGATGGCTACTAGGGGAGGCATGGCGGGGTTGGCCGATTACCAGCATCTTTGGGCGTGGTTTAGACGGCATTTCCTTCTGTCGCGGTCGCCAACGCCTTGATGCACTTGACCAGTAGCGTGAGAACCCGGACGGGTTTGAGGAATACATGCTCCGGACGCATGCCCAGAGCCTGGAGTTTTTCGGAAAGGTTGTAGGAGATGGAGCCGGTATAGATGATGTGGCGCTGTTCGGGATAGCGTTCGCGGGCCTGGAGAATCAGGTCCTCACCGCTCATGCCGGGCAGGCGCAGATCGACGATGCATACGTCGTATTCATTGTTTTTCATTAGATCCAGTGCTTCTTCCGCACTCTCGGCGGCGGATGCATTGAAGCCATAATCCTCAAGGAAAGCCGTCAGGCTCATGCAGATAGCGGGTTCGTCGTCGATGACCAGCACGTGTATAGTTGAGAAATCTTTCATTGGAAGTCCTTTAAAACGGAAAACTATACAACGAGCGGCAAATAAAACCCAAGCTCTAAAATCAAAGCCGGAGACCCCATCTGGTTTGCCGGTGCTCAAACGGGATGCGGATGCTGAAGCACGTTCCTTTGCCTGGGGTCGAACGGACCAGCATGCTTCCTCCGTGGTTTTCCGTAATGATGAAATAGGAAACCGAAAGCCCCAGGCCGGTGCCCTGCCCGACCTCTTTGGTGGTGAAAAACGGCTCGAATGCGCGTTTGCGGGTTTCGGCGTCCATGCCGGGGCCGTTGTCCTCCACTTCGATCAATGCCATGCTTGCTTCGCGTTTGAGGCGCAACGTGATCCGCGGCTCCTTCGAGTCGTCTGCTTGTTCCGCCATCGCCTGTGCGCTATTGGTCAGCAGGTTGAGGATCACTTGTTGGATTTGGCTCCCTTCGCACGGGATGAGATCCAGCGTATCATCGTATTTCCGCTTGATCCGGATATGGCGGAAGTCGAAACGCTTTTTCAGGTTATAGTCGTTCGAGGCCAGCTCGATACTTCGCTCCAGCAATTCTTCGAGGTTGTTCTGCGCAAAGTGGGCTTCGTCCTTGCGGCTGAAGCTGAGCATGTTGTCGACAATCTTGGCGGCGCGCCGCCCAGCCTCGGTGATGGAGTCCATCATCTTGAGCAGGTCGCGGTCGTGCATGTAGGCCTGGATGGCTTCGAGCGAAGTTCCGGCCTCCGTGGCGGCGTTCAGGTTGCGCTCGGTGTTGTGGGTGATGCGGTTGCGCATGACCTGCAGGTTTTGCAGAATACCTGCCAGGGGATTGTTGATTTCGTGCGCCATGCCGGCGGCCAGCCCGCCGACCGACATCATTTTTTCGGACTGCACCATCATTTCCTCGATGCGTACGCGGTCAGTGACATCGTCGATGCGGATCACGGCGCCATCGTCCCCGTCGGTGGTGAGCGGGTAGACGGTGACATCGGCAAAACGCTGTTCGCCGCCGATGATGCAGGGGATGTGCTCGTCGTGTTGCAGTTCCCGGTTGCCGATGGATTTGAGGATCCTCCCCATTTCGTTCCCAAGGTCGGGGAAGACTTCTTCAAGCCGTTTCCCTTGGGCCTGTTTGGCCGATGTGCCGGTCATGCGCTCGGCCTCGCGGTTCCATTGCATCACATGGCTATCCGCATCCACGCCCACGAGGATCGAGGGCATTGAATTAATGATATTGCTTAGTAGGTTGCGCAGTTTGAGTAGTTCCTTTGTGGCGTGCAGGCGCTCGAGTTCAGCGGCGGTACGACCCGCAAAAACCTGCATGATCGATATGGCGAACTCCAAATCTTCGATCGGGTTCTTGTACATCGCCACCATGCAACCCAACGGCTTTTCCTCCGAGTCGACCAGCGGGATGCCGATATAGCTTTTGACCTCCCGGGACTGGATCAACCTGGTATCCGGAAACTTTTCGTGGACATCCGAAAAACAGACGCAGGCCGTCCCCTCCATCACCTGCTTGCAGGGGGAGTTGTGCAGGGTATAGTCGAAGTTGTCGACCACCTCCCCCTTATCCAAGACCGCGATGGTGCGCATGGTTTCGTGGGCCTCATCGCAATATTCGCTGATAAACGTGAAATCCGCATTGAGCGATTTCGCTAGTTGGTTCACCATCGAGTTGAAGAACTGGCGGCCCACAGCGGAAACGCCCTCCACAATGTTGCGGATGCTGTCTTCGATCAGGACGCGCTCGGTGACATCGTCCACGCGGATAACGGCACCTTCGGCATCGTTTTCGAGCAGGGGATAGACGGTGATGTCGTTATAGCGTGTGTGTGCGCCTTCGCGGACGGGAATGCGCTCCTCCTTCTGCGTGGCGCGTTCGCGGATAGCGCGTTCGACCTTGACCATTTCCTTGGCAAGTTGGGGGAAGACCTTCTTCAAGGGTTTTCCCGTGGCATCATGTGCCTTGATCCGGGTGACGCGCTCCGCTTCCCGGTTCCATTGGGTTACGCAACCGCTGACGCCTACGCCAACCAGGATCGAGGGCATGGAATCGATAATGTTGCTGAGCTGTGCACGCAACTGGCGCAGTTCTTCCCCAGCCTTTTTGCGGAAGGTAATGTTCCACGACGTGCCGAAGGTCCCGACGACCTTGCCCTTTTCGTCGTAGCGCGGAACCTTGGTGGTGAGATACCATTGGTCACCTTCGGGCGTGGTGGAAACCTCCTCCTTTTGCATCGGCTGTTCGGTGCGCATCACTTCGAGTTCATCCTCGAACTTTTGTCGGGCCTGCTCCTCAGGCAGGAAGTCGAAGTCGGTCTTGCCCACCAGTTCGTCGGGGGGCAGGTTGACTTCGCTGGCCTTGGCGTTGTTGACCTCGATAAAGCGTCCGTCGCGATCCTTGAAATAGATCAAATCCGGCGCGTGATCCATGAATGAGCGGAACAGGTTGCGCTCGAAATCCAGCTGTTTTTCGATGGCCATGCGGTTGGTGATGTCGCGACCGATGCCGCGGTAGCCCATGATGTTCCACGCCTTGTCATAGAAGGGCACCGCACTGGTTTCAAACACAACCGTCCGCCCATTCTTGTGTTGGTTGATGTTGATCAGCGAGTGGACCGGTGCGCCCTGCTCCGCAATTTCCGCAAAGAGGGTTTTCATGGCGGCCGCTTCGGGGTGTGGCATGGTTTCCGTGAAACGTTTCCCGATCAGTTCCTGAGGCGTGTAGCCCAGCAGGTCGCCCACCTGCGGGCTGACATAGGTGAAGATGTCGTTTGTATCTACTTCCCAGATCCAATCCGAGGTGGTTTCCACCAGGTTGCGGAAACGCTCTTCGCTCTTTTTGAGCGCCGCATCGAATTCGACGCGTTCGGTAATGTCGCGCGAAACCCCGCGGAACCCGGCAAGCTGGCCGGTGTTGTCGGAAAAGGCCATGCCGCTCATTTCAAGGATGATCTTGCGGCCGTCCTTGTGGGTGTGGGTATTGACCTGGCAGTCAATGACTGAGGTTGCCGTGGCTTTGCGGAGACCTTGCAGGTTTTTGGCGGTATCCGTCGGAACCATCAGCGAGAAGGCACTTTCGCCAATCATCTGTTCAGGGTCGTAGCCCAGGATGTCGCGCACGCGCGGGCTGACATAGGTGTAGTTGCCAAACTTGTCCATTTCCCAGATCATATCGCTCGACGATTCCACAAGAACGCGGAAGCGTTCTTCGCTCTCGCCCAGTGCGTGCGTCGCTTGCTGGTGGCTTTTCTGGACGCGGCCCAGCTCGTGCGTGCGGTGCCGCACCTGCCGCTTGAGAATCCGGTTCCAGACCATTACGGCACCTACCGACAGCAGCGTAAGCAACAACAGGCTGGCGACCACCATGATCATGGTGGTGGTTTCGATGGAATTTCTTTCGTCGAGCGTGATCCAGTTTCGGTTGATCGAAAACCGTTGGTAGTCGCTAATAGAGTCGAGGGCCTTGTCCAGAATCGCTTGAAACTCGGGATGGGTGCTGGTGGATGCGAGGCGGAGATCCCAGGTATAGTCGACATATCCGACCACTCCGATGTTTGAAAAACCGCGTTGCGAGACATAGTACGACGCAACTCCGCGGTCGATAATCATGGCGTCGGCTTCCCCTTGCGCGACCTTTCGGAAGCCGCTCTCCGCGTTCTCCACCGGCACAAGGTCGTAGTCGGGGAATAGCTTCTCGACATGCGCATAGGTGGCCGAGCCATCGACGATGGCAATCGATAAACCTTGAAGGCCATCGAGGGAATAGCTGCCGGAACTTTCCTTTAGCATGAGTATGACATTGTCGATGCTGTAGTAGGGTTTTGTGAACCGCAGGTATTTCCGTCGGTCCGGGGTCGCTTGAAGCGAGCCGACAAGATCAATCTTGCCCAGCTTCAAGTCGTCCATGATTTCCTTCTGCTTGCTGTACTCGACGATGACAAATTCCATGCCCAGTTTGTCTTCAACCAAGCTGATATAATCAGGTGTGAGACCTTTATGACGGCCATTCTCGATGAAATCGAATGGCGGTGCGTCGGGAATTGGGGCATAGCGGATGGAGTTGCGGTGTTGATCGA
>DAOVNC010000282.1 GCA_030630445.1 Kiritimatiellales bacterium
GATACTGAATTTTAAAACCGCAGAAGAGATGTTCATTCAGGAGCTGGCGGCATGAAGCACTCGCAATCGAGAAAATTTGGGCATTTTAATTTACAGTCTACCATGCAGGTTGGTTTTCGGCCTGCGCAAGTTTTCTGAATATTTCTATCCAACCCAAAAGGGGGGAACTGCTATAAAGTCAAACTTTTGTGAAGCGGGTTTCCCTGCCGGAAACCGAAAACCAAGGATCGGCCATGTCTAGCACATTAGGAACTTTGTTCAAGGTATCAACCTACGGCGAATCGCACGGCAAGGCCGTGGGTGCCATTGTCGACGGATGCCCGGCCAACATTATGCTGAGCGAGGACGATATCCAACCGCAGCTCACTCGCCGCCGCCCCGGTCAGAGCGATATGACCACCCCGCGCGACGAGGCCGACCGGGTCACGATCCTTTCCGGCGTGGAAAATGGAAAGACCCTCGGTACGCCGATCGGGCTGATGGTCAACAACCGCGACCAGCGTCCCGGCGACTATCAGGAAATGGACAATGTGCCGCGCCCCTCGCACGCCGACTTTACCTATCAGATGAAATATGGCAACCGCGCCGCCAGCGGCGGCGGACGCTCCAGCGCGCGCGAAACCATCGGCCGGGTTGCCGCCGGCGCCATTGCCGAGAAGATCCTCGCGGAGCGCTTTGGCACAAGGATTACCGCATGGGTCAGCTCGGTCGGCAACATCGATGCACGCGACATGAGTCTGGAAGCCCTGACCCGCGAGCAAATCGATTCCAGCATTATTCGCTGCCCCGACGAAGCCGCCGCCGCAAAGATGATCGAATTGGTGACCGCCACGCGCGACCGCAAGGATTCCGTTGGCGGGGTGCTGACCTGCGTGGCCGAGAATATTCCGATTGGATTGGGCGAGCCGATCTTCGACAAGTTCGAAGCCAAGCTTGCGCAGGCGATGCTGTCGATTCCGGCGACCAAGGGCTTTGAAATCGGTTCCGGCTTTGCCGGTGCACGCATGTTTGGTTCGCAGCATAACGACCCTTTCGAAATGAAGGCCGACGGGCGGCTGGGAACCACAACCAACCATAGCGGCGGCGTGCAGGGCGGCATCTCCAATGGCGAGCCGATCGTTTTCCGCGTCGCCTTCAAGCCCCCGGCCACGATCGGGCTGGCGCAGGAAACCTCGACGTTCGAGGGCGAGTCTTCGGTACTGGAGGCCAAGGGCCGTCACGACCCGTGCGTGGTGCCGCGCGCGGTTCCTATCGTTGAAACCATGACGGCGCTGGTGTTGTTGGATTTTGTTCTGCGCCAAAGCTATCGCAACGTCTAGTTTCCTGGGTTTGGAATGAGCAGCGCCCCCGACTATAGCATGCCCGCTCCCCGGTCGTTCCACGTGATGACCAAGCCGATCGGTCCGTTGTGCAACCTCGATTGCACATATTGTTTCTATCTCGAGAAGGAAAAACTCTTCCCGCCGGACGAAAACTACAAAATGAGCGACGAGGTACTCGAAAACTACATCCGAAAATATATCCAAAGCCAGAACTCGCCGGAAATCCAGTTTGCCTGGCAGGGCGGCGAGCCGTCGCTGATGGGGCTTGATTTTTTCCGGAAGGTGGTGGCGCTGCAACGGCAATCCGCGGGCGGCCGTCCGGTCAACAACTCGTTCCAGACCAACGGCACCAACCTCGACGACGAATGGTGCGAATTCTTTGCACGCGAAAAGTTCCTGGTCGGGCTGAGTCTCGACGGGCCGGAGCATATCCACAACCGCTATCGTCTCGATAAGGGCGGCATGGGTTCGTACGAGCGGGTAATGGACGGGTTGCGGATGCTGAAAAAGTGGCGGGTGGAGTTTAATGTGCTCACTTGCGTGACGCGCCAAAGCCCGGACGAAGCGGTGGAGATCTACAACTTCCTGAAGCAGCAGGGCGTGCAGTTCATGCAGTTCATTCCAATTGTCGAGCGGGCGGGGGATCGCGCCGCGCACGCGATCGGGCTGGATCTCGCCGAGCCGCCGGACCTGAGGTCGGACAACAACCCGGATGCAATGATGCCTTGGGCCGTGTCGTCGGAAGGCTACGGGGATTTTCTGGTGGCTATTTTCGACGAATGGATCAAGGCCGACGTTGGTCGGGTTTTTGTGAATATCTTCGATGTGGCACTCAGCGCTTGGACGGGAATGGAGCCGGGACTGTGCGTCTTTTCCCGGTGCTGTGGCAAGGCCGTGGCGATGGAGCACGACGGCGGCGTCTATTCGTGCGACCACTATGTCTACCCCTCATATTTTCTCGGAAATATCATGGATAAATCGATAGAGGAAATGATCTACTCTCCCGCGCAAGTAAAGTTTGGAAACGACAAGTGGGACGCCCTTCCCGAATATTGCCGGGAATGCGAATTCCTGTTTGCATGCAATGGCGAGTGCCCCAAGCACCGGTTTACCAAGACGCCGGACGGCGAACCGGGACTGAACTATCTCTGCGCGGGCTACCGGAGGTTTTTCGGGCATATCGACCCGAAAATGAGTAAAATGGCGGTGCTTGTCCAAAAAGGGCGGCCTGCGGCGGACATTATGGGAGAGGCGGGCGAACCGGAGGTTGGGCGCAACGCCCCATGTCCGTGCGGGAGCGGGAAAAAGTTTAAGAAGTGCTGTGGGAAACAATGATATGAGCGAAACAAAAAAAGAACCCATCCTTGTAAATGGCGAGGAAGTCTCCGAAGCGTTGGTCCAGCAGGAGTTGCAAATGCTCCGCGAACGCTATGCCGCGGAAATGAGCTATGAGGAGATGGAGGAGCAACAGGCCAAGATTGAATCCGACGCCCACGAAAACGCAGCTGAACGCGTGCTGCTGATGCAACAGGCCCGGAAGGAAATCAAGGCGGTCCGCCCCGAGGAGATCGAGGCGCGTTTTACGGCGCTCAAGGAGCAGCATGGCGGCGACGAAGCCTTCCATGAGCGCTTTGACCTCGCGCCGGAAGACGAGGCCAAAATCAAGGCCGACATTGAGGATAGTGTGCGATTGGAAAAACATTTCGAAGTCATCTGCAAGGATGTTGCCCGGCCAACCGAGGCGGATTCGAAAGCCTATTACGATGGCCACAAGGAAGAGTTCACGGTACCGGAAACGGTGCATGCCGCGCATATTGTCCAGCATCCTTCGCCCGATTGCCCGGTGGAGAAAGTCTATGCCGAACTGCTGAATGTGCGCGAGCGCCTGAAGGCCGGCGAGGATTTCGAGGCGCTGGCCCAGGAGTATTCCCACTGCCAGGATGGTGGCCACGACCTTGGCTATTTCGCCCGCGGGCAGATGGTGCAGGCGTTCGAGGACCATGCTTTCGCCACGGCCGCGGGGCAATACAGCGACATTTTCCAGAGCGAGTTTGGCTACCACGTTCTCAAGGTATACGACCGTCGGGCGGAATCGTGCCGAAAATTCAACGAGGTTCGCTACGATATCGAGAGCATGCTGTTCGATGTGCGGAAGAACGATGCCATTGGTGCGGTCGCCGACGAGTTGCGTGCCGCGGCCCAGATTGAAAACCTGGCGGTAGTTGAAGCCTAGCCATGATTGCCGATTTATTCCATCTTGCCTACCTAGGCCCCGGCGGTCCCGAATTTCTCGTGATCATGCTGGTGCTGCTGGTCATGTTTGGCGCCAAGGATGCGCCGCGCATCCTGCGCAAGCTGAACGAAATCATCAGCCAGATCCGCAATACCGCCGACAGCTTCAAGCGCGAAGTCATGTATGGCGACCTCAACAACGATACGCCTTCCTCCGAGCCACCGGAAAATGACGCAGAGTCCGGACACGACGAAGACTACGATTACGATGATGAAGAGGACTACTACAACTATGGCGAGGACGATGGCGGCGATGGGGAGGCTTTCGAGGAAATCGTAGACGCCTTCGCCGAAGAAGGCTCCAAGGCGGCAGAGCCCGGGCAGGAGTCGGCTCCGGAGGTGGAGCCGGAACCCGAAGTTCCGGAAGACGAGGATGGCGATGCTCCAAAAACTTAAATCACTCACGAAAAGGTTCGGATACGACGATAGCGAAATGCCGTTTCTCGAGCACCTCGAGGAGTTCCGCAAGACCGTCATCCGCTCCGCCATTGCCATTGTGATCGGCATGGCGATCTGCGCGTATTTCGTGCCGTGGTTGACCGATGTGCTGCGCGAGCCTGCTCAGCAATATATCGATTCCGGGCAGATTCTGCTACAGCACCCGGAGGTGACATCCGGCTTCAAAATGTGGGTCACGCTTGCACTCTGGGGCGGTATCCTGATCAGCATGCCGGCGCTGATGGTCATCATCGGTTCGTTCATCATGCCGGGCATCAAGAAAACGGAACGCAAGATCTTCCAGCGCGTATCCGGCTTTTCCGGAATCCTGTTCATCTTCGGGGTCTTGCTGGGCTATAAGGTGACACTGCCGCTGGCCATGAAAATCATGTGGGGCTTCACCGACAAGCTGGGCGGGGAGGCGATCTGGAACTACCAAAAGTTCATCGGTTTCACACTGCAGGTTCTGCTGGGTTTCGGGGTGGCGTTCCAGCTCCCGATCATCATTATTTTGCTGGGCAAGCTGGGTTTCCTGGACTCTGCGCAGCTCAAGGAAAAGCGCCGCCATGTGATTGTCGGGCTGTTTGTCGTGGCCATGTTGCTTACCCCTCCGGACATCACGACGCAGGTTTTAATGGCAGTTCCCTTGATCCTGCTATACGAGTTCTGTATATGGTTCCTCTACTTTACCGAGGGGAAAAAGAAAAACAAGCAACCCGAAGAAGCGCCGGACGAACCGGCGGAGAAGGATTCCGGCGACCCGGAGCCTGAAATAACGGACGGTTCAAACGAGGAGTAGATGAAAATGGACACACTGGCTTTCATTCCGGGCATGCAGGGGCATACCGAAGTAATACTGGTCATCTTTGTGATATTGTTGCTGTTTGGTGCAAAAAAACTGCCCGAACTCTCTCGTTCGCTAGGCAAGAGCCTTGGCGAA
>DAOVNC010000163.1 GCA_030630445.1 Kiritimatiellales bacterium
GGGGTGTCCGTCTCCAACATAAGGGAGCGATAGATCTTGATCCCATTGATCAATACCAATCCCAAAATCAACCCTGAAATGAGAAGCCATCGCGGAATGGCTATACGGCGCACAAACCACATACTGACGACGAGATAAGCCACGATATTCATCATCTCTGATCGTCGACCACGCAACAATGCCGTATATAACACAAACCCGAGACAGGGAATAATAAACGCCATCAGCTTTGGAGGCATCAATTTCGGTTGTGACAAATAAAGTAGCCATAATGCCAACAACCCAAACTTGAAGATATTTGCTAGAAACAAATACTTAACCGCCTCCCCCGACCACTGTGATTCAGCCAGCATTTCCTCCGGAAGCGACCATAATTTCCATTGGAAAAAGAAACCAAACACACAAAAGGCAACACCCACCCAGTAAAGCCTCCGGACATCAAAAAGTGCATCAAGCCAAGATGGGTTTTTAGGTATTATGGAGACCGCTATTGCAAAAGACAGCCATACTGCCACGGTACATAAGGTTGCAAATAACATCCCATCTGCATATGCGTTCACAGGGAAACCGGAAACATTAAAGTAGCCGCCAACAGCCTGCGGGAAAAACCACCCCAATGCAATCACCCCCACCCAAAAGGGAAATTGATAAAAGCGGCTTTTACCTCCAAAAAGATATGATAGCACCATCGCGACATTGATTATGCCGTACAACAAGAGAGACAGAAGATCCAACATTTCATCCCCGCTTTATCTATAGAACCTTATGCAACCAGCCCACCATGCACGATTGCGATGTCTTTTGCCACGGGCAACCGATCACCACCAACGACGACTACTTCATCTTGACTGGGGTTTTGGAAATAATCTTGTAAGACAACCATTGGATGCCATCGATAAAAAGAGCCTTTTCGGTTTTAGAAAAGATGACCTTTGCCGCAATCCCAAGCCCAATTATCAGAAGAATTATCAGGGTAAAAGCAGATCCAACCATTGAAATCTTTGCCATAGCGGCTGCGGCAACCGAGGAAAACAATGAAATAGCCAAGATCAAGGTCGCACATAGGTAATTCCACCATATTGCATTGTACGACACCTTGAATTCGTGGCAGACCCCCAGTGGAATGGCGATGGTGGAGGCCAAAACCATGGCAATAACAGTTCCGACCGCAACACCCATCGCTCCAAAACCCAGTCCAATCAAAATCATCGAAATAAGTATATTGAACACCCCTGTTGCTAAATTCACGATTCCCGTAAAATGCACCTTATTCAGCGTAATATAGATTTGCCAAAGCACGGCTGTGCCAATGGTATACGTCAAATACAGGGTCATCACACGGAACAGCGAGACATAAACCTCTGCCCCTTCCCCCAGCCACCAACAAAGCAGCGGTCTGGCAGCGACGTATAGGAAGCCCACAACCAAAGCCACAAAACACCCGAGGATTTTTGCGGCGGAAAGGCTTATACTAGCAACCCGCTTCCAATCCCCCCGTGCATAGTCGATCAGATAGACTGGCGCCAGAACCGAGGCCAACTGCTTGCTGATCTGTTTCAGGAAATTCGGCCAAACCAGCAGTGCCGCATAAATCCCGGCCATCTCCTTGTTCACGAACCGATTGATCATCCAGACATCCGTCTTAACAAACAGGCAGCTGCCCAATGATGTAACCATGGACCATCCAGCCATGTTGAGAACCGGCCGAATCCAGTTCCTAGTTACATATTTCCACTTGAATGCCAGACCTGGAGCCAACCGGCGGCGCAGGAAGAAAACCACAATCCCATACGTGGACACCAAGACGACATCGACGACGCCGATCAGCCACAGTTTGGCACCAAACGATTCAATCAAGGTGTAGAGGAAAATCAACCGCACGCTCAGGCGGACGGCATCCATCATGGAACTGATATCCAATCGATTGGCCGCCTGGATCGGTGTAAGGAACACCCCGGAAAGCATAGAGGTGAAGAAAGCCGCGACATTACATGTGACGAGGATGCGGAAATCCTGCGCAATTTCCGGCGGAAAGTCGATAAGCCAGTGTAGCTTCCAAATACCCAGTGCAAACAACGGGAGCTGTACCAGTATAAATCCTAGGTTGGCCATCAATGCCGTACTAAAGATTTCATTGGCCTGCTTCCAATCGTTTTGATTCAGCGCAATGTTTAGAAACCGGGCCGTGGAATTCCCGACACATCTGGAGATTAAGCCCACATATTGCGTCAGAAAACCGGCCAAAGCAATCAACCCGTATGACCCCGAGCCATATTGCCGAACCAAATAGGGGATGAAGAACACGCCGGATAGCGTGTAGACTCCAAATTGGATGGCAGTAAAAATGCCGTTCTTTACGATTCGCTTAGAACTACTGTCGGAATGAAATTTCATTGTGGTCGCATACCCTGAATACTTCCTTCACATGACAGGGAAACTATGTGGAATGGCATGGGGAGAAAGTACGTCACCCTTCGGAAAATTGGTTGGAATTTGCGGCATGTTACTTCCCCGCGATCAGGAATAGTCGCTGGAATCACGCTTGAGCACATGGTGCCAGATGAACGACAAGCTCGCCCTCGCCAAGTGTCTGATCCATCGAACAACGAGGAAGGTGTATTTGCCCGGAACGGACTTGCGCTGCCATTCCTCATATGCAGGAATGACCGTGTTCTTAAAGAACTCGATCCATATCTTCTGTTGTCCTTCAGCAGAAAAAGGTTCAGCTCGTTGCTTCGCATTGGCGATCATCTTGTTTCGATAATCCACATCGGTCTTCAGGTGATCCAGCGCATTGATGACTTCCTCAACCGAGTCAACCTCGATATAGTCATACTCGCTCTTTCGAGCTTCCCTGTGGCCCACTTCACAACCGAGAATCGAGGGAACCCCACCTCTCCATGCATTGATCAGCTTTACCGATGGTTTATTCGAAATAACCCGCCCCAATCGCCGAATCGCCACTACGGCGTCAATATCCGAGAAATCAGACATCTTGTCCGGCTCGCTCCGGATGATAAACCTCATCCCCAATCCTTCCACCATCGCCCGGAAAGAGCCTGTCCTGAAAGCTTTATCCAGATTCTTGGGATCACCGATAAAAGCGATGTTCTCGAAGCGATCCCCACGCGCTGGATCACGCGGAATAATCACCGGATGCATGACTGGAGGAACATAGCGTTGAAGCCCTGGAAATGATAACCGATCCAGCCACCCCAAGGATGAATTGGTAGTTTTATATTCATTTGAGACAAGGTGTATCTGCGCCCGATCATCCCGCGTGTAATCCCACTGGAGAGACACCACAAATAAGTTGGAATTCCATTTAAATTTCTTCACATGGGACTTATGGATCAAAAGAATCCCTCTTTCAGGAAAATCATGACAGATGCGAACATCCAGACCCTGATCTCTCAGCATGAGGAAAAATATCCACTGGACTTCATGCTGAATCGTGCGGGCTCCTTTAAAAACCCCCATGTCCCCAAGGAGACTATCAGGATAGGATTTTAGATCAGCATCCGGGCTCACATAAATATTGATGCATGCTCTCTGTTCATTATTTTTCATGTCTCATGCCCCGCGGTCAGTTAATTAAAGTTACGACTTCCGGAAGCCGATACGACAGGCGATCCCGTATAAGTTATATCGTTTCGACTCGATTTATGACACATCCCGCTGAATGCATTTCTTGGATCCTGCGTCATACAAATTCAAACAACAAAATATCAGTGCGATAGCCGCGTTCATTTCCAACTGTTCCTCCAACACAAACAGCACATCGTATCCCAGTACTCCCAAATCAACTACAAGTGCAATCATTAATTGCACAACAAAAACAACTGCTAATATAATCACGGATCCAGGATAGGTTTGGCACACCTTATCAGCCACTTTTCGCCCGTATTTATGCATGACCCATATGAATAAAACCAAAGCAACCAAGAGCAACACAACCGCATACATGCGTGGTGCCCGATCGACTGTGATGGCCACCACATAGAAGAAATCATGCGCGGCATCGATTTGCACCCCTAGAAGCCTAGGCATTTTGGTTGCCAGAATGCGTTCGCCATAGCTAAGTTCATCCAGAAAACCCAAAAGCCCCGTGAAGGATACCAGAAGGATTGTTTTTCGATACTCCTTTGATTTAATGCTCAATGGAATCCCTACCAAAAAAGCGCCTAGGTAAAACAAGGCACTAAGGTTTTCTACGGCACTATCCTCCAACAACAACCAGTTCCGACAATCGGGAATAAAGAAAAATATTCCATACGCCGCCAGCATGTTGACCAAAAAAACCGCTATGTAACTCCATACATATTTCATGATCCAGCACCTCCATTCGCTCCTTAAGATATTCCTACAGAAGTAAATATACTAGATAAGAGACTCGTGCCGCCATCCCGCATTATACCATTTTCTGAGGACTGGGGACTGGGGGCATGGCAAGCTACCGCCCGCGGTCGATCAGCTTTGCCTGCCGAGACCGTCCGATTCGTCTAAATGCTGCCAGTCTAAGCATCTCCTCTAACTTAGTTCCTCTGCACACAACAGGGCAACCGCAACGGGCACACCCCAACGCGCCACTCTCCACCTGCGTCGCATTCTACCCATTGCTCATATCTCATCCCGCCCGTACGATTTATACCTTCCGCTATATCCGTAGCCATAGCCTTCGGCACCACCGAACAGCCCGGAAAGCGAATGGGGAACATCATTGGCAATGCATCCAAGAACAGGGACTTCTAGCTCATGGAAGCGCGCAAGGGCAAAACGCAACGCACGGCGGCGGGTTTTGCCGATCCGCGAAATCACAATCAGGGAATCGGCCTGATTGGCCAATACCAAGGCATCGCCCACTGGACCGAGTGGCGGGGAGTCGATGATAATGCGCTCATAATGCTCACGTGCCCAGATCAGCAATTCCGCCAATTGGCCTCGCCCTAGAAGTTCAGCCGGATTGACATCCTTGACCGGGCGACTTGTAATCACATCAAGGTTTTCAATGATGTCTTTGGAGATCAATTGCCCATGGCTCAAGCTCGCTTCGCCATTTGACAACCATTCCAGCAAGGAAGGGTGTTCTTCCGGAATATTGAAGATGTTGACCAGTTGCGGGCGCCGCAGGTCTCCATCGATCAACAAGGTTCGCATACCGTTAAGCGCCGAACTGATGGCAAGGTTGCATGCCGTCACCGTCTTCCCCTCGCCCGGAAAGACACTGCATACAAGCAGCATCCTTGATTGCTCGATGTACCTATCGCTGCAGATCAAGGCGTTGATTCCGGAAAATATCTCTACGATATGGTCAAAATTGTCCCTCAGTCCAATCGTTGCAAGCTCGCCGCGGGAATCGACTTTCTTCTGGGTCGGAATGATGCCAAGCACATTTAAGCCAAGCATCTTCAGATCGTTGACCTCCGCAATCTTGTCGGACCAAAACGCCATCAAGATGGCTAAACCGCTGCCGGCAAACATGCCGAGAAAGATACCGAAAACAAGAACCCGCACTTTGCGGGGCCGAATAGGGATGTACGGAACGGTTGCATTGCGGATGACCTTGGTATAGGCCATGTTTTCATCGGCGGAGAGCCGCGCTTCCTCCATGCGCCGCAACATGTTTTGATAGGCATTATCAGCGGCATCGCGCTTGCGTTCCAACCGCTGAAGCCGCTGCATGCCGATCACGAGTTTTTGCTCAAGTTCAAGCGCCTCGCTTTTCATCGCCCCAATTCGGTCATCGACCTGTTTTTCCTGTTTTTCCAACAGCTCGATTTCATTCAATACCGCCCTCGAAGAGAGTTCGGTAAACTGTTCCAACCGGTCGCGGGCGCGCACCTCTTTTTCCGAGGCTTTCCGGTGTTCGGGGTGCAACTCCGTGTATCGATCCGCCACCAGCAGCAATTCGTCGTTTGCGCTTCGCCAGACCCGTATCAACTCGTTCAACTGTTCTTCCTTCGGCAGCCCGGTCGGAAGCATTTCAAGGTTGGGGTCGGTATCCTTCAGTCCGGCAACAAACTCGTATACGGTTTTGCGGGAAGCCAACCGGCTGATGAGCTCTTCCTTTTCCTGAGACACGGACACCAGCGACTGCCCCAATGCGGTTTTGCGTTGCTGAAGCGAGTCGAGCTGAAGTTCCTCCCGGATTGCGGCCAACTGTTTTTCCACATCTTCCAGCGAGGCCCGTTGATCCTCGACCTGGGAAATCAACCACTTGACCGCCTCGTCGGACAGTGCTTGGTTTTCCTGCATCATCAAGACCCCGGCGCAATGGGTAAGGACGTTAACCAATTGCGCCGAAAACTCCGGATCGGAACTTTCGTACGACACACGCACAATATTGGCATCGGGAACCTTGGACCAGTTCACATCATCGCGAATCCATTTGGCCAGCGTATACCGCCCCACCGTCGAGCCATTCACCGAACCCTTGCCCATTTGGTCGGGATAGCGCTTAATATATTCGTCCGAAGCCAGCCGCTCCATGGCGGGCGACCTGAACTTGGCGAAGCGGGTATTGAAGATGGCATCCGTGTCGCGCGAGGAGCTATTGTCCTCAAACACGGCATCGTTGTTAATGACCCTCGGCCGCCGCACGCTCATTTCCAGCTCGGCATGCGCCTTGTAGACCGGGGAAACCAGCTGGGTATAGAGAATGCCACCCAACACACCCACGACGGTCAATAAAACAACCGTCACCCACCGGCGCAGGACGATACGGAGCAGGTTTACGGGATTCAGCCCGCCGGAAGGTACTCCTCCGGAGCCTCCACCACCGCCGGGCGGGAGCTCTGCATTTGTCCCTTGATATATGTTTTGTTCATTCATCCGTACAAGTCCACCCTGAGCCTCTTTTTCTCCCGAGGAGCACATAGGCGCATATTTCACACCAACTTCACTTTTACGTGATAATGCCAGCCTTGCAGGGGAAAGGGAAAACTTTATGTCGAAAAAATACAGGAAAACACGACCGTTTATTCCATGATTTCATTGGCACCCGGCAACGTTCGAACACAGGGGTATCCATCAGGGACACAAATCGAATCAACATGGAAGAATCCGCTGAAAAAAAACAGGCCTCCATATTCAAGAGACCTGTTCTAGTCCACATAGGAGTACGCCTATTTCATGATGAGCGCCAAAAATGCGTCGAAGCCGTTCAGCACCTTTTTCTTCAGCGCTTGCCTAAAGGCTATTTTTCGTGCAACACGGCGTTCGTGCAACACAACCATGCGATTCCAGAACGCCTTATCAACCTCATGGTAGCAAGCAAGCACCGCGCCCCAAACCACAGACATCTGCGCCTTGACCGACTGCTTCAACTCGACCAGATAATCCGCATCCTCCTCCACAGAATCCATCGTTTCAAACATGTCGCATTTGTGTTCAGCGCAAATCGGAAGCAAGCTTTTTCCTGCCAACTTGCGGCGGCGGATCCTGCGGGTGGCAAACAGGCTTATTGTGCTCAAACCCATCAAGCTGATGGTTCCCGGTTCAGGGATGGCGGTGACTCGAAACCCGACAGCCGGGTGGACTGTGTCCGGAGCATCAAAGGAAGGGTCTCCAGACTGGAGCTTGCTCAAAGTAGAGTTGTAGGCACCCCCCCAAAAGGCTAAGCTGTTA
>DAOVNC010000256.1 GCA_030630445.1 Kiritimatiellales bacterium
ATCGCTTGGTGTGCGCGTGGTCGCGCGTCGGAGCCAGGTATTGCCCGATCGTCAGCAGGCGGACACCGTTGGCATGCAGATCGCGCAGGGTCTCCAGTACCTCTTCATTGGTTTCGCCCAGTCCCAGCATAATGCCGGACTTCACCTTGATCGACCCATCGCCAAACTCGGAGGCATAGCGCAGCACCGTCATGGATTTTTCGTAGGTCGCCCCCGAACGGGTCGAGCGCTGCAGGCGCTTGACGGTTTCAATGTTGTGGTTGAACACGACCGGCCCCGTCGCCAGCACCTTGTCGATGTTTTCCCGCCGCCCCCAGAAATCGGGGGTCAACACCTCGACGGTGACACCCGGAACGCGCTCCTTCACAGCAGTGATGGTTTGGGCGAAAATCTCCGCACCGCCATCGAGCAAATCGTCGCGCGTGACACTGGTGATGACCACATGCTTGAGGTCCATCTTTTCAATGGCATCGGCCACGCGTTGCGGCTCCTCAAGATCGAGGCCCTCCGGTTTTCCATGGGCGATCGAGCAAAAGCGGCAGTCGCGCGTGCAGATGTTCCCGAGAATCATCACCGTGGCCGTGCCGTGGTTCCAGCATTCGTGGCGGTTCGGGCATTTTGCATCCTCGCACACGGTATGCAGCCCATTCTTCTTGAGCGTATTGTGGACGTCCGAATAGTCCTGATCGGTCTGGATCGGGCGGCGCAACCACTTCGGCAGGCGGGTGGGTCTAACAGCTTCAGTTATATCACTCATTCATTTATCTCCGGTTCACCCCTGAACCACCCCATTTACATCACAATATAATGTACTAAAACGACCATTTATCTCGAACAGGAACTTCTGAATTCACGCTAATGCGCCGCAAATCTCCCATGCAAGAATTCTGACTGGAAAGCTTTTTCCATACTTCATATTTATGAAATGTCGCACGTATTACTGACCCAACCCCCGAAGGTTTCGGAGTTGATTCTACGCAGAATCGGTCAGCTTTAGGAGTCAGCTTTGAAGCTAACCCGTCTAAATGTTCAAACAGCAGACCGATATCAGGAGATATCTGTTTTCTAACGGCTATTTGAATATTCTTCAATCCTTCCATTTGCTCTCGCGCGCACAAAGCTAAACTGATTTCAGAGTCATGCACACCATCGAGGACTTGGACTTTGAACTTCTTATCCTTCATCAAACGCGCCTTTTTAATAGTCACGTCAGTAGTATAGCGAATCCCTCTTTCATCGTTTATAAATCGGCTTGGCATTCCATGGACTGGCAACTCCCGATGTTGGACATAGTTCCTTAAAGCTTCCATGAATCGGTAACCAAAGAGAGCATCGTATTGAGCAGTCCTAATAGAGTTGAAATCAAACCCAGAAAAAAGAGTATTATGAAATTCTGATATATGATGAGAAAGATGGTCTAGATACAATCGAGTTGAAGTCAATAGATTGATGATTCTAGTATTTGCCTTCAGGAAGAAATTCTCATTATACGGATGACTCGCTGTCTGCTTCACCGAGTGCTCTAAAAGGCACAGTTCAAAATCGTAATAATTCGATAACACAATGCTATATTTTTCCTCGATATCTGCAGCCATGCGAAAAGCAGTCAGAGCCTCTTCTGCCTTCTGCACATCACTTCCTGATATCGAAATAGCTTTATCGGAATTCCCTGAAGTATAGATTATATGCTCTATCATGCCTTCAATATCTCGATTATCACTAAGAGTTCTTCACTTTCATCGATCAGCTTTTCCTGCCATTTTTCCCGGCATTGTATTCCGCTACTTCTTCGGCAACCTTCATTTGCGTCGAGCAAGAATGTTTCACTAAAACCTCTCCGCCCAAACGCGCCTCTTCATTCAGTCGGCGGAAAAACGCTTTCATGTCTTTACCCGCTTCCTTGCTCATATCGTCCTTGATCTTCCATAATTCAGTTATGATTTTATCGGCTATTTTCAGCACCTCCCAGTTCCTCAGGCGTACATTCACAGGATTCATGGGCTATGTTTTAACGGTAAATATCGCGTCGATGGCCGACTACGTGAACGCGGATAGTTTTGTTGTCGAAATCGATATCGCACAAAGCACGATAGGTTCCCACACGAATCTTCCAGCCGTATCGAAGATTGGTGAGCGGTTCAAAACCGTAGCCCCGTTCGGCCACATCCTGAATCTTCTGGACAATCCGAATTGCGGTAGGTTTATCCAGTTTCTTCAGGTCGCGCAAGGCTCCCTTTTCAAACTGCGGAACAAACCTCATGCGCCAAGCTCATGGAGGACATCATCGGCGGAAAGAACCGCATCGCTCTTTCGCGCTGCGCGAATCCGCTTTTTAACGGCATCGGTCAGTTCGAGTCCGGCATCGGGATCCACCAACTCCATAATCAACGAACGCAACCCCCGGACTTCGTCCCGGATCTCTTTCATCTCTTTTTCCAGCACAGTCATTTTTCCATCTCCTGAATCAATGCAAGAAACTATACACGAACCTTTGGTATTTCCAACGACCGGAAAATGCAAAAATCACCTCTACTTTTTATCTTCGACATTCTGCGGTTTCTTGTTCAGTCATCGAAATTCGCGCGGTGCTAGCCATTCAGGGTGTCGATCATTTTCTTGAGCTTTTCACTCTTTTCGATCAGCTCTTCCTGTCGTTTTTCCTGGACGGCAACGACGTCTTTCGGGGCCCGGCTGGTAAAGTTTTCGTTGGAAAGTTTCTTCTTCACGTTCTCCAAATGCCCGACCACTTCGTCGAGCTCGGCGGAGAGCTTCTTGATTTCCGCGTCGACGTCGACAAGACCTTCGATGGACATGTAGACCGTTCCGAGCGTGCTGATGCCGCTGGGCATCGCGCCCTCCGGCGCAAACCCGACATCGACGTTGATTTCTGCGGCCTTCAGCAGGGCCATGATAGAGGTTTTGTCGGCCTCGATCTGTTCGGCGTAGGTTTCGTTCGACGGCCTGACGTTGAACACGGCGGTCTGCTTGTTCGTCAGGTTGTATTCGGTCCGCAGGATGCGGCCCACGCGAATGAGGTCGTGCTTGCCGTCCACATACTTGACGACGCCTGCGTCGATCCCGTCCGATACGGCTTTTTCCGGCCACTCGGCCAGCATGATGGTTTCCACCGAATGGTTGTAGCCCATGCCATGCCACAGCTCTTCGGTCAGGAACGGCATGAACGGGTGCAGCAGGCGCAGCGCGGTCGAGAAGGCGTGGTGCATCACCTGCAACGTATGCTTCTTCTGTTCCGGCGAACCTTTGAAGAGGATCGGCTTGGCATATTCGATATACCAGTCGCAGTAGCTGTGCCAGAAAAAGTCGTAGATCGCCACCGTCGCATCGTTGAAGCGGTAGCGCTCCAGGCTGTCGTTGGTCGCGGCAACGGCTTCGTTGAGCTTGGCCAGCAGGTGCTGGTCGTCGGGGCCGAGGGCGGAGCGGTCGAAGGCCAGGTCCCGCACATCGAACCCTTCCGAGTGCATCTCCATGAAACGCGCGGCGTTCCAGATCTTGGTGGCAAAGTTGCGGCCAATCTCGAACTTTTCGTCGGAGATATAAACGTCCTGCCCCGTCGCGGTAATCATCATCAGCGAGAAGCGCAGGGCGTCGGAACTGTATTTCTCGATGATGTCGAGCGGGTCGATGGAGTTGCCGAGGCTCTTGGACATCTTGCGGCCCTGGTCGTCGCGCACCGTGCCGTGGATGTAGACGGTGTCGAACGGGATCTCATCCATGATTTCCAGCCCGGACATGACCATGCGCGCCACCCAGAAAAAGATAATCTCGTTTCCGGTGACGAGCGTCTTGGACGGGTAGTAGAATTTTAGATCCTCGCTCGTTTCCGGCCAGCCGAAAACGCTGAAGGGCCAGAGCCACGAAGAGAACCAGGTGTCGAGCACGTCTTCGTCCTGACGGAAATTCCCGGTTGAGCAGACCGGGCATTTTTCGGGTTCGGTCCGGGCCGCCCACTCGTGGTTGCAGTCGTCGCAATAGAAGATCGGAATGCGGTGCCCCCACCAGATCTGGCGCGAGATGCACCAGTCGCGGATGTTTTCCATCCAGCCCATGTAGGTCTTGCTCCAGCGCTCGGGCACAAACTTGACGCGGCCGTCGTTCACGGCATCGATCGCCGGGCGCGCCAGTGGTTTCATCTTCACGAACCACTGAGGCGAGAGGCGCGGCTCTATGACCGTTTCGCAGCGGTAGCAATGGCCGACCGCGTGCTGGTGCTTCTCGACCTTCTCGACGAGCCCTCCCGCCTTCAGGTCTTCCATCAGTTGCTTGCGGCACTCGAAGCGGTCCATCCCCTCGTACGGCCCGGCGTTTTCGTTCATGATGCCGTCGTCGGTCATCACATTGATCTGCGGGAGGTCGTGGCGCTGTCCCATCTCGAAGTCGTTCGGGTCGTGCGCCGGCGTAATCTTCACCAGCCCGGTTCCAAACTCGGGGTCGACATAGTCGTCGGCAACGATCGGAATCTCGCGGTTGGTGATCGGAAGAACAATCATTTCGCCAATCAAATCCTTATAGCGTTCGTCGCGCGGGTTGACCGCCACGGCGGTGTCGCCCAGCATGGTTTCGGGGCGCGTTGTGGCCACCACAATCTTCTGCCTTTTGCCCTTCACGGCATAGCGCAGGTGGTAGAGCGCACCCTCGACGTCGACGTGCTCGCTCTCCTCGTCGGAGAGCGCGGTTTGGCAACGCGGGCACCAGTTGATGATGCGGTTGCCGCGATAGATCAGATCTTTGTCGTAGAGGCGGCAGAACATTTCCACCACAGCGGCGCTCAGCCCCTCGTCCATCGTGAAGCGCTCGCGCTCCCAGTCGCAGGAGGCTCCCAGCTTCTTGAGCTGGTTTGTGATCGTGTTGCCATACTCCTCCCGCCAGTCCCACACGCGCTCGATAAATTTTTCGCGGCCGACGTCGTCGCGGCTCTTTCCCTCTTTCTTCAGCGCGCGTTCCACCACGTTTTGCGTGGCGATGCCGGCGTGGTCCGTGCCCGGAACCCAGGTCGTGTTTTTGCCCTGCATGCGCGCCACGCGGACGAGGATGTCCTGGATGTTGTTGTTGAGCGCGTGGCCCATGTGCAGGATGCCCGTCACGTTCGGCGGCGGGATCACGATACAGAACGGGTCGCCCCCGTCGCTGCTATCGCCATGGAAGCGGCCATCCGCCATCCACTGCGCATACCACTTTTCCTCAACATGCTTCGCTTCGTATTTTTTCGCTAGTTCTGCCATAGGTTTAATCCGTAATTCGTAATTCGTAATTCGTAATAATCGGGAAATCGGCAGACGCAACACGCAACTAATTACGCATTACGTCTTACTCGTTACGATTTCTCCTCATCCAGGAAGAGCTTGTATTCGACGCCGTCGACGAGGGCCTCCCACGAGGCTTCGATAATGTTTTCCGA
>DAOVNC010000294.1 GCA_030630445.1 Kiritimatiellales bacterium
GCCGGGTGTCTTGGCCAGATAGTGGGTATTGGGCGGAACCAGCGCCCCGGCCAACCCGTTCCCGGGAGCAGGACGAACCACGATGAACAACGCTAGGTGCAGCATCACAGCCAAGCATGCCGCTAGCTCGATGGCTCGCCTGTTGCCCGCTTTTGTCACGGGGCATCCCCCACCGCCGCCGAGTTGCGCGTTGCAATGGAGACTTCGGAAATCCCTGCGCCGAGCGCGGCGTTCCATGCGGCCACGACGGCTCCGTGCGGGACGCGTTCGTCGGCCTCGATGATCAACGGCGCGCCGGGGTTTTCAGTTGCAGCCGCCTCGAAGGCCTCCGCAAGTCGGGGTGCGTCGAGGCGTTCGTCGTTGAAGTAGAACCCGCCGCCGCGCGTAATGGAAAGCACCATGGATCCAAACGGCACCCCGCCGGTGAAAGGAGAGGCGGGCAGCTTAATGTTGATGCCCGGCTGCATGATAAACGGGGATACCGCGAGGAAAAAGGCGAGCGCGAGCAACGCCGCATCCGAGAAAACGATGCCTACGCTGAAGATGCCGGCGGGCTTCCGCGTGGGCTTGAAGCGGCGCAGCTGCTGGCTTTTTCGATGGGGATTAAAGGGTTTCATTGGATGGGTCGCCTTGGGTGCGGTCATAGACGAGGAAGCGGTAGATTTCTTCGGCGGCGCTTTCCATGTTCAGGGTGATGGATTCCACGCGGCTGAGCAGAAAGTTATAGGCCGCAAACGAGGGGATCGAAACACAGATCCCGACCGCGGTGGTGACCAGCGCCTGCCAGATGCCTCCGGAAAGATCGCCGATCTCGGCCAAGGGGGCGTTTTGCTCCATGGCCATGAAAACGCGGATCAGCCCGATCACGGTGCCCATCAATCCCAGCAATGGCGTGACCTGCGCAACGGTCAGCAGCCCGCCCAGGTTTTTTTCAAGCCGCGGCACCTCGCCCAGCCCGGCCTTGTTGATGGTTTGCTTGAGCTCAACCGGCGGCTCGTCGGAATGCAGCAGCGCGGTGCGCACCATGTGCGCAACGGGACCGGGCGTCTGGTCGCAAATGGAAACCGCCTCGGCCATGTTGCCGCGGTTGACGATGGTATAGATTCCGCTCAGGAAATCATCGGGGTTGATTTGCGCGCGATGCAGATGGAACACGCGCTCGAGAAAGAAAACCGCCGCCGTGACGCTGCAAACCATGATCGGCCACATGATCCATCCACCTTTAACCATCAATTCCCACATGATTCACCTCTCCTCGGCTTACTGGAACAGCAACCAGTTGTCTTTCTTTATTTTTTCAATTCGCTTGGCGGCCTCGTCTTTGGACGGAACGTTGGCCTCGATGACGCGTTCATAGACCTGTACGGCCTCCGCCCAGGCCTTGTCGCGCTCCTTGAGCGCGGCCGAACCGAAGGCCGAACGCGTGAACCACATGACGCTGTAGGGCGAACGCTCGACGTTTTCGTTGATGAAGGTGTAGACCACATTCATGTAGCGGCTGAAGGCCTTGTCGGGCACATTGGTTTTTTCAAGGCAGCGCCCGACCTTGTACTCGGCCTGCAGCTTGAGCGCCATCGGCGCGGAGGGGCGGTCGAGGATGGCCTGGAAGGAATTCATCGCCTCGGCATAGCGCGACGGATTGTCGACGGCGAGCGAAAACTGGCAGTCCCCTTTGCGACCCCACGCCGAGTTGACGAGATAGCTTTCGGGATAGTTCTTGATAATTTCCTCGAAGGCCAGAATGGCGCGCGAAAACTCGCCGAGTTCGCTGAGGGCATCGCCTTGCGCAAAGCGGGCGTGCGGAAGAATTTCGCTCTCCGAATAGGTTTTGGCGACTTCGCTGTACCGCTCGATCGCCGACACATAATTGGCCTGGGCGGCGGCGGCGCGCCCCGCCCAGTAAAGCGCGCGCGGCGCAAGCTTGTTGCCCTTGAAATCGGAGGCGATGCGCATGAAAAGCGGCTCCGCATCCGGATACATTCCTTGGTTGTAGTATTGCTCCGCCAGCCAGAAGATCACCTCCGGCGTCCATTCCGAATCGGGGTAGTCCCGGATAAACGCCTGGCAGGTTTCCACCGCCTCTTCAGCCTGCCCCTGAAGATAGAGGCAGAACCCGCGCATATAGGAGGCCTGCGGGGCATACTCGCTTTCCGGATAGTCGGCGATCACGGTTTCGAAAGCCCCCTGCGCCTCCGCGTAGCGCCCCAACCGGTACAGCACCAGGCCCCGCTGGTGGAGGCTGAGCGCCGCGACCGTGCCGTTGGTATACGTTTGCCGGATCTGCTCATATTTTTCGAGCGTCTGCTCCCATTGCTCCGCCGCCAGCATCATATCGGCCGAGCGCAAGGCGGCTTTTTCGGCGAACGGCGTGTCGGCATACTCCTTTTCCAGGCTTTCGAAGGTCGCCTGCGCATCCGCCCGGCGACCCGTATTGGCCAGCGACAGGCCCAGCTGGTAAAGCGCATTGGGCACGTTTTCGTGCCCCGGGAAATCGATCACAAAAGAGCGGTACCGTTTTTCGGCATCCTCGAACTTTCCGGAGCGATAGTAGGCATCGCCCGCCTTGAACAGGGCATCCGCCCGTTCCGCCGGCTGCTCCATCCCTTTTACGGCTTTGTCGAAGGCCGAAGCGGCTTCGGCGGAGCGGTCGGGTTCGACCGACCACAAGGCGAGTCCCTTGCCAAAGTAGGCGCGCGCCAGCCCGTCGGGGTCGCTGGCCACATCGAGGTAGACCTGATAGGCTTCCTCGGCTTCCTCGTACGCCTCCGCCTGCAGCAACGCCCCGGCCTTTTCCAGCTGGAGTTCGGCGGCAATGGCTTCGTTCGGCGCTTCCGCACGGCACTGTTCGAGCAACTTGAGCGCCGCGGCGGTATCGCCGTCGCGCAGCAGCATGCGAACAAGTGAGAGCTTCAGCGGGACTCGTTGGCGGGCATCGGGCGAAAGCGCGGCGGCCTGTCGCAATGCCGCCATGGCCTCGGGCCGCTTTCCCGCCTTTTCCTCCAGCGCGGCAAGATCGACGTATGCGTCGATCCGGTAGGCCAGCCGCGTGTGCTCGTTGGTGGCCAATCCGGAGAGCAGGCCGCGGGCATCGTCGAAGTTTTCCTCGGCACCCTGGGTGTAGAGCACGTGCGCGAGCTTGAGCCGGGCGTGCTGCGATGCGCGCGCGTCTTTCTCTTCAACCAAGGCTTCGTAGATGGAAATCGATTCCGGAATCCTTTTCTGGCGGGTGATGATTTCGGCGAGATCGAACTGGTTGTCGATCCGCTCGCGGTGCAGGGGAAACTTCTTTTCAAACTGAAGGAACGTCGCTTCCGCAGCGTCGAGCCGGCCCGTGAGTTGCTCGATATGCCCCTTCAACCGAAGCATCGAGGGCGCATAGGGGCTACCCTCCAGATTCTCCACACCATCAATAATCCTCAAGGCTGCGTCATGGCGCCTCAGCTCAAAGTTGGCGCGTGCGCGCCAGTAGGCATATCCGGGTTCTCCGTTGTAGCGGGCAAGCAGGTCGAGCATCTCGGAGTAGCGTTTTTGCCCCCACAACGCATGCGCCAAAAGCAAGGCCGCTTCGCGCTCTTCGTTCTCGCGCGGTTCGGAACGCAATACACCGCGCGCCTGCTGCTCCGCCAACACGAAAAACCCATCGTCGAGCGAGGCCTTGATATTGGGAAAACGGGCGCTGGCCGGCGCAGGAACCGGGTCTTTGGCCATTGCAGGCCGCGCGAGGCACAGGAGCGCCAAAACAATTAAAATGGATAAGGGGTATAGCCGCATTCACATTTCCAGTAGTTGCGGGACATTATTTCCGATGGCGGGGAAATATAAAGCCTAATTTTCCGGCTCTTCTCGCATGTGCGTTTTTAAGAGGCTCCTCCCTGCCTATGGTTTCGACGGACAGACCGATCCAAGCACTGGAATTTACCCTCGCCTCCCAGAAACCCTATCACACCCTGCAGGGTGTGATAGGGTCTAGTTAACAGACTGCTTCTATTATTGGGTATATACCATCTCACACCCTTAAGGGTGTGAGATATTTAGAGAGTCGAATATTCGCCTAGACAACATATGTGAGCATTACATTTTAATGAATTCATGGTGTTTCCCACGCAGACTGCCGCTTGGATCTGCACCCCGCTTGCAAGAAGACTGGAAGACTTTCTGGCAAAAGATTCCTTATTGCTAAGTCAGCTTCATCAACTTTCCCCCGCCATTTCCTTGCGTTCCCTACGCTCCTTGCGGCTACATTATGGACATGCAGAGCAACCACAGCCTATTCCGCCCGCCCGCAGAGGCGCACAGTCTGATTATCCGCATCGCGGATGGTTGCCCGTGGAACCAATGCACCTTTTGCGGGATGTACAAAGGCTGCCGCTTCCAGACCTTGGCGGAAATCGAAACGGAAATTGACCACGCCCGGAAAGCGTTCCCCGCTGCGCGGCGCATTTTCCTCGCCGACGGCGATGTGGTGGCGCTCCCATACGACAAACTCAAGGCCGTGCTCGAAATGCTCAACGCGGGTTTCCCCCGGCTTGCACGCGTCAATGTCTACGCCAATGGCCACTCGATCCTGCAAAAGAGCGCAGCCGAATTGCACACGCTGAAAACCCTGAAACTCAACACGCTCTACATGGGGCTCGAAAGCGGAC
>DAOVNC010000454.1 GCA_030630445.1 Kiritimatiellales bacterium
ATGAGGCACGAACATTACTGGCCACCGCTCGGAAAAAAATGATGCAAAAGAAAACCAAGTTTGAAGCGGGGGAAATATCCAGTATTGAGCTCTGTAATTACATAGATCTTCACGATACTATCCTGCAATCGCTTGAATCCATTCTCAAAGGACTTGGCTAATTATTCCATGGAATTTCTCAGCCAATACGCGGCGCTCGATCTGTTTTGGATCGGGTTGAGTCTTTTTTTGATCGGAATGAGCAAGGGCGGGTTTCCGGTCGGGGCGATTGCGCTGCCGATTCTGATTCTCGTTTGGCCGACGCAGGCGCAGGCCGCGCGCGCGGCGGTGGGCTTCATGCTTCCAATGCTGTGCGTGATGGATCTGGTTGCCCTTTCGTTCTACTGGCGGCATGTGCAATGGGGACGAATCCTCTATCTTTTGCCAGCCACCACTATAGGCGTGGTGGTGGCGAGCTTCCTGTTTGTTTCCGACGAGTCGGCGCTGATCGCGGTTTCCGACCGCGCACTAAAAATCCTGATTGGTGCCATGGGCATTCTGTTCGTGGGCTACTTTGCGGCGAAGAAATGGATCCTCCGGCATATCCATGCATCGGAACCGACCTGGGCGAAGGGCTTGGGTTTTGGTTTTGCGGCGGGGATGACCTCGACGCTGGCCCATGCAGCCGGGCCGGTGATGCAGATGTATCTTCTCCCGCAGCAGCTGGAGAAGAAAAAGTTTGCGGGCACAAGCTGCGCCTTTTTCTGGATGCTCAACCTGATTAAGCTACTGCCATTTACAATGCTGGGGCGAATCCAGCCGGACAATCTGAAGCTGGGCGCGGCGTTGCTCCCGGTGATTCCGCTGGGCGTGGCTTTCGGGTGGTGGCTGACGCACAAGACGGAGCAGAAGCACTACACCGTCCTGATCTATGCCGTGCTGTTGATCACCTCGGCGACCCTGATTCTCAAGGCGCTCTGACGTGCCGCTATTTTTCGCTGTCACCGAACATTTGCTTCGCCATTTCCAGCTGGGCTTGCTGCATTTCCGTTGTGGCCTCCAGGCTCTCTGAAAATGCGGAGAACTGTTCCGGGGTCAACATGCCTTGGGCCTGCTGGGAAATGATGCCGTTGAGCCGCTCGATATCGTTGGCGAAGCTTTGCAGGTTTTCCGTCGAAAAGCGCTCCGCGCTCAAGTCCATGTTCTTGTCGTCGTGCAGGTTGCTTGTGAACTGGAAGTTTTTCTTTTCCTCGTGCATCATGCCAAGCAGTTCGCGGTAGGCTTCGTCCGACAACGTTGCGTCCGCCGCCGACAGTTTCTGGTCGACTTGCGAAAGCATCATCCGCTCGCCCATGGTCTTTTCATAGAACTCCCATTCGGCGAAATCCTCCGGGTTGTTCAGGAAGGTTTCCATCCCTTCCTTGACGATTTCCCCGGCCTCTTTGATTCCGTCGGTCAACACCTTTTTTTCTTCGTCGCTCAGTTCGCCGGCCATCATCTTCATGCCGAGTTCGACATTTTTCATTTGACGGAACATGAGCAGATCCATGAAGTATTCCGTCTCTTCGCGGTTAAGATCCAGATACTCCATCAAGTCCGAGTAAAGTGCGCCGACCGCCCCGCGTTGGCTGGCCTCCATCACCTTGTTCATGGTGGGGTTGTCCATCATCTTGGCCATGCTCTTCATCATGCGCCGTCCGCTTGTTTCTATTGCGTTGGTCGCAATAGCTTCTTCCGGGGGCTGGATGCCTATCTCTTCCGCTGTGGATTGTGCCACCACGGCAGGCGTGGTGGTGGAACTGGGTTCCAGAGCCACGGGCGCCCCTTGTGCCGCCTTCAGTCCGGCGAGCTCACTTTTCAAAGATGCATTTTCGTTCTTGGAACTGTAGAGTCCCCATGCAAGTGCCACGCAAACGATACCGAGCAGGATGGTTGGAATTTGTTTTTTCATGGTCATGCCCCTTTTTGTTGTTGTCTGATGGAGGTTGATAACATTTGGTTGCCAAGGAGGTAATTACAACTTTTTCCATGGATTGTAAAGGGTCTGCAACGCGGTTAAATTGTATTGATCGGCGACCCATTGCGTGTTTCGCTGGCACCATGGAATGGGAAAACACAAAGCTTGGGAAGTTGCCGGTCAAGTCGTGGTGTGCGCGGATTGAAAAGGGCGCGTTGGAGCAGGCGGCGAATCTGGCGAACCACCCGAAGGTGTTTCGGCATGTGGCGCTGATGCCCGATTGCCATGTGGGCTACGGCATGCCGATCGGCGGGGTGGTGGCTTGCGAGGGGGCAATCATTCCCAATGCGGGCGGGGTGGACATCGGCTGCGGCATCCTGGCGGTCCGCACCGAACTCCACGCCGGCGACCTGCCCTCCTCACTGGCCGAGATCAGGGGCCAGATCGAGCATGCCATCCCCTTGGGGTTCCATTCCCACCGGGACCCGGTATTGCCGGACTACAGTTTCAAGGAGTTGGCCTGTAAAGGGCAGATCAAGGGGGAGATCATCGAGCGCGGCGCGCGCCAGCTGGGCACCCTGGGCGGCGGCAACCACTTCATCGAGGTCTGCCTGGACGAACAGCAGCGGGTATGGATCATGCTGCACTCGGGGTCGCGCCACATCGGTTATACGGTGGCCGACATTTACATCAAGGAGGCCAAACGCCTCAGCCGGGAGGCCCACGCCGACCTG
>DAOVNC010000167.1 GCA_030630445.1 Kiritimatiellales bacterium
AACCTCTTGGGAGACCATCTTGAAGACGGCTTGCTTGGTTTCGTAGATATCACCCTTAATGTTGTCCCACGCTAGGTTGGTGATGTGCAGCACCCATTCCTCGCGCGCGAGATTTTCGATGTCGGGTAGAACGTGTTCTTCGATGTTGATATACTCCTCTTGGTATTCAACCGAATCGCGCCCGGTGATAAAGTTTTTCTTGGTGCGGAAGAAATCCCGGACGGTGTTGCGGGTCATGGCGGCGAGCCAGTTATGGAATTTTCCTTTGTTTTGGTTGTACTCGAAATCCTCGATCTTCTGCCAGACCTTTGTGAGTACCGCCTGGCTGATATCCTCCGCGTCGTGCTGGTTGATACCCATGCGAACGATCAAGCTGAGGATGAAGCCGCGGTAGATATTCTCGAACTCGAGCCACGCCTCGTTGTTCCCGGTTTTCTTTAGCTTGGCCAGCAGCGTGACCCGCGTCGGATTGTAGTTTTCTTCGCTCATTTGTCGGTATAGATAATGATGACGCCCCGGTTGGCGAGGGTGCGGATGGTGGGGTCGGCCTTGAAGGCCTCGGAGACGGTCAGCAGATTCAGGTTGCGGCACCAAACAAGTTGCGGCGAGATGGAGAACCCTTCGATGTTGCTGATGTCCAGCGAGGTTAGCTTTGGATATTTAACGATGTTGATCAGGTTGCGGATGCGTGTTCCGCTAATGTCGAGCGTATGGAGTCCGGCCATCTGATCAAGTTCGAACAGGTGGTTGAGCGCCGTGCCTGAAAGGCGGAGCTCTTTCAGGTTGTCTTCGGTTAGCAACTTGAGGTCGGGGACACCGATGTTGCCGGCATCCAGACTGTGGATGTCGAGCCCGCACAAGGGTGAGATATCGTCGAGATCCGGATTGTTGGAAAGGTCGATTTCCCATCCTTTGGAAGGGGTTGCCTCCCACGAAAAGTTAAGGTTTCCGATCTTTGGATTCAGAAGCTTAAGTGAGGCCTCGATGGCGGGGAAGCGGGTGGCCGGGTCGAAGGGCGCGCGGTTGAGGTGGTAGAAGAGGCGCGGGATGCCGCCGCCCATGTTGTGGTTCATGAAGTCGCGCACGAGCTGCGGGATTTCGGGGTCTGGAAGCGGGCCGGAGTCCTTGTATTTTTCGGCCATGGCGATGGCACTGGCATTCTTGCGCACGGGATGGCCGTGGTGGCCGTTGAGGATGGTCCATGCTTCGGAAAACCGTTGTTGGCAGAGTAGGATGCTACCCTTTTGCAGCCAGGCAAGCCCCTGCGACGGATCGAACGCGAGGCTGGTATCGAGCGCCTCTTCGGCGGCGGTGAAGGCGTATCGGGGCTCTTCGCGCGCCATCAGGTTCAGGTAGGTCGGGGCCACCTTTTTGGCGGTCGCGGCGATATAGTCGTTCTTCTCTTGCAGGGTTGCGAGGGCGCCGACCGCGACCTGTTCGCTCTGCTTGATTTTTGAAAAGCTGTTGGCGAGCACGGTGGCAATCACGGCCAGCGATGCGGCGATGATGCCGACGGCCATCTTGTGGCGCTTGACCAGCAAGGCGGTGTGGGTGAGGAAGGTCGGGTTTTCGGCGCTGGTGGCAAAGCCGTCCTGGTATTTCTGGAGGTCGCGAAGCAGGGCCCCGACGGTCGGGTAGCGGTCGGTCGGATCGGTTTGCATCGCCTTCAGGGCAATGGCCGAGAGTGCTACCGGGATTTTTAAATGGGGCGCACGGTTTTTAAGGTCGGGAATTTCGCCCCGCACGGTTTTTTGGAGGACGTCCTTGACGGTGTCGCCGGTGATGGGGCAGTGGAACGTCAGGATTTCGTAGAGCAGGGCGCCGAGCATGTAGACATCGGTCTGGAAATCAATGTCGGATGTCGATCCTTGCGCCTGTTCCGGCGACATATAGCCGGGGGTTCCGCCCACGACGTTGCGCCGCTGCCTGCTTTGGGCCGAGCTTTCCAGATAGCGGGTGAGGGTTTGGCCGCTCTCCAGCGATACGTCGTCCACGCTGTGCCATGAGACCGGTTCGCCTTCGTATTCGTTGAGATGGGTAATCAGCGTGGACAGCCCCCAGTCGAGCACGTGGACATCGCCATAGTCGCCGACAATGACGTTGGATGGCTTGAGGTCGAGGTGGATCACCCCTTTGGAATGCGCATAGTCGATGGCGTTGCAGACCTTCAGGAAAATACCGAGCAACCGGATCCGGGAGAACCGGGTTTGATAGGTTGCGTTACCTTTGCGCAGTTGTTTGAGGATTTCGCCTAGGGTTTCCCCCTTGAGCGATTTCATGGTGAAATAGGGATTGCCGTTTTCGTCGAGCGCAATGTCGTAGATGGGAATAATGTTGGGGTGCTGCAGGTTGGCGGTCAGTCGCGCTTCGTAGAGGAACGAGTCGATATCCTGCTCCGATGCAATCTTGGAGTCCTGGATCAGCGCCATCGCCACCTTGCGGGCGGTGCGGTGGTCGTCGACCTCCCAGATGGCCTTCATGCCGCCCTCGTTCAGCTTCCGGGTGGCGCTGTAGCGCTGTTCCGGGTTTCCGTTCATCAAGCCGTCGCGACCCGGTGGAGCGCTCTCCTTTAGATCCTCCTCGAACAGGATCTTTTCCGTGTCGGAAAAAACTATTTCATCGGAAAACAGGTTGGCGTTGGAAATCTCGCGGCTGGGCGGGTTCGGTTGCTTTGGCTTGTTGTCGGCTTCGTCCATGGATTTCCCAAGGGTTGGAAATTGCAGGGACAATAGCACCCGCACCCACGCAGGGCAATCTGCGAAAGCAGGATGAATCCGGTGGTTTACCGGGCATGTGCAGGGGTATGAAAAGGATCAGGTTCTCCGGGAGAATATGATGAAAACGGTAATCAATTACATTAAATAAGGAATTGTTTGACAAAAATAATATACCCGAGTAACGAGGAGGTAGTTCGAGGGAAATCCTATTCCAGACGACCCCTTCCGAGCATGTGCCCGCATCGCCTGAAAAACGGTTTCCCATCCATTGGAGGGAACCAAAATGAAAGCGAACAGCTGTGCAAAATCAATAATCAACCCAGCAAGCAGACTACTGTTAAGCCTTGCGGTACTTCTCGGAAGTGCCGCCACTATCCACGGTGCTACCCGAACTTGGGATGGAAGTTATAGCCCTCTGTGGAGCGACTCGCAGAACTGGGTCGGCAACGTGGTGCCCGCTCCGGGGGATGATCTTGTGTTCCCAGCCGGGGCCTCGCATTTGACCAACGCCAATGACCTAGGTTCCGACACATACCGTTCGATCACTATTTCGGGCAGTGATTATGTGTTGCAAGGTGTATTGGGCGATAGCAAAACGATAGGTCTGACCCATGGCATAGATTCCATCGCAGCATATGAATTCAGAAACACAGTGGAACTGAATATAGATCTCGCTGCCGACCAATCTTTTAGTAGCGACGATCCGTTTGGTCCTCTGTACATGGTCGGAAACGTGGATATCGGAAACCATACGCTCGAAATTTTGGGCGACGGGATGATGTCCTTTACCGGTGTGATTAGTGGGACTGGCAGACTAACGAAAAACAGTTCCAGCCTTACATATCTCGGTGGCTCTTCAGATAATACCTTCAGCGGAGAAACCGTCATAAATTCCGGAGTGTTAAAGTTGTCGAAACCAAGCGGTAGTGCCATCAAATATGGCCAACTGACCATTGGAGACGGCGTGGGAATCAACGATACCGCGATTGTCCGCGAACTGTACAACTTCCAAATTGGAAACGGTCCCATCACCATCAACGAGGATGGCTGGCTGGATGTGGACGACTATATCGATACTGTGGGCGCCATCACCTTCAACGGTGGCCATGCCGGAAGTTCGGGAACGGGCATACTGAAGCTCGGCGGCACCATCACGGTTAATGCGGCAACGGAGGAAGCGCTCCTCGACGGCAACGTCTACATGGGTTCTGGAATACGGACATTCGACGTGGGTAGGGGTAGTAGTGGAGTGATCGGGCATGATTTGCGGGTCAATGCCATTCTTAGCGGTGGTGGCTTGAGAAAAACAGGTGCCGGCGACATGATGCTTAATAGTGTGGGTGTCAACATTTACACCGGTACAACAACGGTGGAGCAGGGAGGGTTCATTGCGTGGGTCGACAGTGCCTTCGGGGACACAGGCAACGGCACTGTGGTTGGCAGTTCTGGCTCCATCTATCTCGTAGGCGTGAATGTGGGCACCGAGTCGTTAACGCTCGGCAGGACGGATTCTGGTTATGTATTTCAGGCTCATACTACTTGCAGTTGGGCGGGTCCTGTCACCCTCGCTGAGGATGCCCTCATAGTTACAAGCGGATCCATGGAGTTCAGCGGTGCCATTAGCGGTTCCGGCGGAATCACCCTCGAAGGCTCCGGTGACTGCATCTTCTCTGGCAGCAGTCCCAATACCTATGCCGGCGACACCCATGTTTTCGGAGGAACGCTGTCTCTCGACAAGGAAGGAATAGACGGTGCCTTGCCTGGCCCCGGCGACCTGTATGTCGGCGATGGAGTTAGCGCTGCGGATAGCATCGTCGTGCAATGGCTCCGCGACCTCCAAATCAACGAGAATGTGGACATCAACATCATCCCTTCGGGAAAAGTAGACCTGAACGACCACAACGACTTTGTGGGCAACTTGAACCTAACCAGTGCCGGTATTTGGATCGGGAGCGGACTCTTGGGGCTTTCAGGAGACGTTACGGCCACGGCGGTGATCAACCGGGTTCCCTTTATTTCCGGGAATCTGGCTCTCATGTCAGGAATCCGGACATTTAGTGTCACCAATACCGCACCCTACCACGGAAGACTTTTTATCTATTCCCACGTAAGTGGCTCAGGTGGAATTTTGAAGACGGGGACCGGGGAACTTACCCTTGGAGTCTCCAATGTTTTCGCCGGAGCAACCACGGTTGCCGAGGGTTCATTGTGCATCAGTGACGACCATGCTCTAGGCGATACGGCCGCAGGCACGGTGGTTCAGGATGGCGCCCATATCCGGCTCGCCAATGTACAGGTGATCGAAGAGCCTCTAATCCTTCATGGTGACGGAATCGGGTACGGCGCGCTGTGGCATTACGGATTCGGGATCACCAATTCGTGGGCGGGGCCGATCACACTGGCTTCGGATTCCGTAATAGGCCTTCCCCAAAATTCCGGTGATACCATGAGTTTGAGCGGCGTAATTTCCGGCCCGGGATCACTCACGAAGAAAGGCGCGGGCACTCTCATGCTGACCGGCGTCGGCAACAACAGCCATGGCGGCAATACCATTGTGGAGGAGGGCACGCTACTTATGGGGAAAGTTGACCGGATGACGCCCTATGTGCCTTATATATCCGTTCCCCATTCTTTGATCGTTGGCGGCAACGATTCGGGGGATCCATTGGCTTTCGCTAGACACATTAATTCTACCGAGATCGCCGACGATGTGATTGTCAACACCTCCGGATTCTATGCTCTGGACGGCTATTATGAAACCATTGGAGATCTGAGTTTGTACGGCGGGGCGGACGTTGACTCCGGTGCAGGAAGGCTAACGCTGAGCGGTGACGTGAACGTGGATCTCTTGAGCGTCACCAATACTTCGTCGATCATCTCGGGAGAACTAGCTCTCATGTCGGGAACCCGGACAATTCATGTCACCAATACCGAAGCTCACACAGGAAGCCTTCGTGTCTATTCTTTGGTGAGTGGATCGGGTGGGATCTTGAAGACCGGAGATGGGTATCTCTTACTCTATGGCTCCAATACCTTTGCCGGAGCAACCACAGTAGCAGAGGGTTCGCTGAACATCTATGGAGACCATGCTCTAGGTGATACGGTCGCAGGCACGGTGGTGCAGGACGGAGCCAAGATTCGGCTCGGTGGTACGATACAGGTGGGCGAAGAGCCGCTGACCCTTTATGGAGATGGAATTGGGCAAGGCGTATTGGTGCATTGGGCAGAAGGGTTTAGCAACCGGTGGGCGGGACCTATCACGCTGGCTTCGGATGTTGTAATAGATGTTTCGCATGATCCCGCCAATGTCATGGATTTGAGCGGCATAATTTCCGGTCCGGGATCGCTCACAAAGAAAGGCGATGGCACGCTAATCCTCTCCGGTTCGACCGCCAACACCTACAGCGGCGATACCCATCTCGATAGCGGAACGCTGGTGCTGGATAAGAGCATCTACAACGCCAGCATTCCGGGAAACCTCTACATTGGCGACGGCGCCGGGGGTGCGGATGCGGACGTTGTGCGGTTGGGGGGAATTGCGCAAATCGGAAGCAATACCCGCATTGCCATCGCCGATTCCGGCTTGTTCGATATGAACAACACGACCGAAGGTTTTGGATCCTTGGAAGGGAGCGGTCGCGTGGCCATGGGCAGCGGCACACTCATTACGGGATCGGATGGCAGTTCCACGACCTATTCCGGATTGATCGAAGGTTCTGGCATGCTTCGGAAATATGGGGCGGGAACCTTCAGCCTCACCGGGAACAATACCTATTCCGGTACCACCGAGGTTAACTTGGGAACTCTTCTGGTTATTGGCTCTCAGCCATCCAGCGACGTATATGTTGCCGCTTCCGGAACGTTGGGCGGCACCGGCACCGTGGGTGCGATCAACAGTGACGGTACGGTGGCTCCGGGCACCAGTGCCGGGTCGCTCGGAAGCGGTACGGTGACGATGGACTCCGCGACTTTCGAAGTGGAGTTGGATGGGTTCGCATTTGCCGACTACGACCGGTTGAATGTAATAGGAAAGGTATTGCTTGCCAACAACCCTCGATTGCTTGTGTCGCTAGGCTATATGCCCGCCGTGGGGGATCGGTTCACTATCATCAACAACGATGATACCGATGCGGTGAAAGGCACCTTTAAGGGTCTACCGGATGGAGCTTTGCTGACTGTCGGCAACGCAACCCTGCGAATCGATTACGATTGGGGTCTCCATTTAGGTAACGACGTGGTTTTGACGGTGACCGGCGTTACACCTCTTGAACCATTGCAGATTACCTCCATCGGTACCGCTGGCGGCGATGTTGATCTGGAATGGGTCGGCGGCGTGCCGTTCTACGTGGTGGAGAAAAAAACTACGCTCACCAATGGAACATGGACGGCGGTTCACGGTCCGACGCGCGACATGGCAACCAGCCTGCCCGCCGATACGACCAATGGCTTCTACCGTGTTAAGGGAGGCAATTAGCCAAAAGTGGAATGAGCGTCCCGCTCGTTTAAAGGCAAGCGGGACGCTTGCCCTACATTCCCAGCATCCGCTCGGAGGTTTCCCAGTCGATGCAGGCGTCGGTGATGGAGATGCCGTATTTCAAGTCGGGCGTGATCTTCTGGTTGCCCTCTTCAATAAAGCTTTCGACCATTGTGCCGGTGATGGGGCAGTTCTCATTTCCGCGCTGTTTGAGGAGGCTTTCCCATACTTTGATCTGGTTGCGTGCCACCCTGCTGGCGTTGGCATGGGAGCAGTCGACCATG